>NZ_MNQY01000121.1:0-62192 GCF_001915675.1 Parabacteroides sp. merdae-related_45_40
ATAGTATGACAGTTGTTTTTCAAAATAATCCTATAATGCAATAAAGCAGGCCGATGAGGGCTATGCAAAATTTATTTCAGAGAAATTTAAACAGGCTCTAAAAGTCTGTTTAAATTTTATTCAATAGCATCCTAATGGATGCCAGTTTTACCATTTCCTCTGCCGAATCGAAAGTTAATTCATAGTTTCGGCAGAGCCTTCTATAATTGTCGAACCATGAAAAGGTTCTTTCTACAATCCACCTTTTACCTATTGGTTTAAAGCCTTTTACTTTATCACTACTGACAACAACTTCAAGAATATATCCAAAAGCACTTTTAATCTTCTCGGCGATTTCTCCCCGATATCCGGCATCTGCCAATATCACTTTGATATTGCAACAAAGTTCCTTGAGACATCTTGCCAGCAGATAAGCCGCCTTACTATCATGTACACAGGCAACCGTCACCATGACGGCAAGTAGAAAGCCATTTTTATCTACCAACACATGGCGTTTAACGCCTTTTACTTTCTTGTTCCCATCAATGCCATTAAGAGAACGATTATCACCCCAACGGACACTTTGACTATCCATGATACCCAGACTTGCTTCTGCTTTTTGTCCCATTTTTAAACGTACTGTTTCGCGTAAATTATTCAACAACAAATCAAACTCACCTAAAGAAGACCATTTGCGATAATAGTAATAAACCAGCTCCCAAGGGGCGAATCTAGAAGGAAGCATACGCCATTGGCAACCTGTTTTTACTATGTAGAATATGGCATTCAATATTTCACGCAAGTCCTATTTTCGTTTTCTTTCTTGCAAGTTCAAGATTTTCTTGATAACTTGCCACTGTGTTTCTTCTAAATCCGTACAATACATAATTATTTGAAGCTTGGTAACTAAAAATAATAAACTGGAAAATTTAAACAGGCTCTTATTAGTCGTAACTCTACTTTATAAAAATTCATATTATGAAAGCAAAGATTATTTTCTTAGGACTAATTACTTTATATTGTAGCTGCCAAGAAGCAATAAGAAAAGGACGACCTTTTCCTGAAGTAAATACAGATAGTGTAACGGTTATTCCAACCGATGAGGAACACGCGGAAGTAATAAAAGTATCGGATAATGTAAAAAGTAAAGTCTTATCTTCCGAACTAATAGAGGACTTCTATTACATTCCATTGGAAACGACTGATGAATCATTATTTGCATATTGCAATAACTTGGAGTTTTATGAGGATAAGATTTATTTGTTTGATAGGTTGGGTGCGGAAAAATTGTTTATATTCGACAAATATGGCAAGTTCTTGAATTATGTAGGAGATAAGGGCGGTGCTTCCTACGAATTTTATGCTCCTAAAGCATTTGCCGTTAATAGGACTAATAAGCAATTTGTCATCTATGACAATCAAAAACGTAAATGGATGGTATTTACGGATAAGGGAGATTTTATTACTTCGTATGATGTTAACTTTAGAATGAAAAGTTGTTTTCAGATATTTCCAAATGGAGAATATGTCTCCTTTACTGATGCAGGCGACCGAAATTATCACTTAGGGAAATACGCTGATTATAAAGTTCTCTATACGGACACATTAGGCAGACTATTGAAAGCAGCTTACACCTTCCCCGAAAAAGTTTATACTACGATTGTTTATGATCCGTTAATTTGGGCAAATGATGAATTGTTGTATTTCTCGTTGTATAGGGATAAAGTATATACACTGAAAGATTCTATTTTTGAGATGAGATATAAATTCGATTATAGCGATTTCAGTCCGTTTAAAGAAAAAGACTTGGAGGCTTTCGAAAACTATGAGGACTTTTATCGGTATTGTTCTTCTCATACTTATTTATCCGGTTTTGCTGAAAACAGCACGCACCTATTTCTTAAAACTTCAAGTGAAGATGGGAAAGATTTTGTATCTTTTTACGACAAACGAAGTAAAAAAATGATCAGCTGGTATTACATTTATTACGATATGGATTTTGCCTTAGAATTTATGAATAATATATTCAGCTATAAAGACTATTTTGTGGCTTTAGTGGAACCGGAAACATTGAAAGGTTTAAAGAAGCATATAGAAACTACAACGCATTATCCGATGAAAGAGGAAAACCGGATAATGATAGAGAGCTTGAAAGAAGATGATAATATGGTGTTGGTATTCTTTAAAGTAAAGACGTTATGAAGAAAGTAAGTATAGCTAATATTATCATATCCATCATAATTGTCATTATAGCTGGTGTTTTATTCTACAATAATCGATACAATATAAGCAACGACATGGATAATACAGAGATGTATGTGATGTTAAGAAATATGGAAGTTAATGCCAATACACAATGGCAAGAATTTCCAGACAATAAAAAATTACAGAATGATAGTCTATCCTTGTTTATAAGGAATTTAAAGACTCCTACTTTAATGCTTCGAATCAAGGAGACGAGTTGCCAATCATGTATATTCAATGAGTTGGATCGAGTTAGGGATTTAATAGAAAATGGTGTAAACTGTATTATCTTGACAACGTATAATAATCCTTCCATAGCAAGAAAAATTCTACGCACAAAAGGATGCAAAGACGTTACATTTTTTAATATATCCTATGATTGCATGTATGAATGGTATGTGGAACAATTAGAAGTTCCTTATTATTTTGTTTTACATCCGAATAAAAGGGCATCTGACTTTTTCTTACCGGAAAAGTCAAAACCTGATATAACGGATTCCTATATCAAAAGTATTGCTCGAATATGTTCGGTGAATGGAGTCTCAATTAACAATAAATACAAATAACATGAAAAGAACAAACTTACTACTCCTATCCCTTTGTGCGTTAGGATTGATATTTACCAGATGTGATTTCAACTGGAATTTTTCACGAAAATACACAATTGCCATAAAACAACCGGATCAAGCATATATTCAATCTGCTGAATTAGATTCTATCTGGAAATCAAGTTATGAATATGCCGTTTTAATTCCTGAAGATACTACTATAAGCACTTATTTTCATTTGATAGAAGCCTTGAACAGCAATCAGCCATATAATTGCACCAATACTCTCATTATTTGCCATACGAAGGATACGGCAAGCATGAAAGAGCTGGCTCCGGGCTATGCTTTATATATATCCGATTTCATAGCTAAAGAGGGTATGTGCAATAAATCTTGTTATTTTAACATACATAAAGATATAAATAAATATCAGATAGAAAAAATAAAATGCGAATTCTAAAAGGAACTATTCTACTGGTTTTCGTCTGTGTATTTATCCGTATCGCGGTTGGCAAGCCGTGTGTGGTTCCATCCGGTAGTATGGAACCCACTTTGCTTTGCGGAGATCGTTTATGGATAAATAAGTTGGCATACGGAGGACGACTCCCGAAACGTTGGGCAGATATTCCGTTGCTCAATGTATTCACATGGATTCAACCGCTCCGTATAGCAGATGAACAGAACCATTGGAAGTATTTCCGCTTGCCGGGTTTTACCCAGCCACAGTTGGGAGATATTGTGGTGTTCAACAGCCCTATGGATGAGCGCGTATGGCTGGTAATATTACCCATATTATACCACAAGGCGATACTTTAGCCATTAATAAAGAAACACTAAATTCTTATCGCTCTTTAATTATTCGGGAAGGAAGTTCTATTGCGAAATATCGGAATCGTATCTTCATCAATGGCAAATGCGATTCGCTTTATATTACAAAGCATACGTTCTACTTTATGGAAGGTGATAATCGGGATAATTCGCACGATAGCCGTTACTTCGGTTATATTTCGGAAGATGCAATCGTCGGAAAGTTCGATAGAGTGCTGTATTCCTTTGATTCGGATAAATGCGGTTGGAAATCGATTCGTTGGAAGAGGATATTTGAGAAGTTATAAACGAATATGTGAGTCTTCATTGGCATAAACATTCGAAATAGGCTATGTAAATAGAGGCTACTGATTGCTATGTGCCGGATACGGCGGAGCTATTAGCTGTCTTACGGCAATCGGGGTTTGAATTTGACCAGGCGATTCATTACCGGAAGCGGAATTTTCTACATGTATCACTAAAGAAAACCGGTACGAACCGGATGCAGGTACTTTTGCGTCTTTTGGTTCTGGTATTCTTGTTATCGGGGTGTGGGGGAAACCGGAAAAGCCAGAGGCGGGAGGTGGCGACTTCTATGGATTCTGTCCGATTTTCTTCATGTGAGACGAATTTGAGGAAAAGGGATATTCATTTGACCGATACGGCAGTGTGGAATTTGCACCGGGTTGTTTATTTCGCTCCGGACAGTACCGGTAGGCAATACCCGAAAACTGTCACCTCTTTGCAGATGGATTACCGGAGGGCACTGGCCGACACCGGGAAAGTGATGGTGCGAAAACAAGATGAATATGCCGGACAGCAGGTAAAAGTTGCCGAAATCCGGATGGAATCCAGCCGGAAAGCTCGTTCGCCAGTATACTTTATCTATGGAGGAATACTGTTGTTTGTCGTGGTCCTCTTTTTGTATAAAAGGTTGCGGAGCAGAAACTTTTTTCCTAAAAGTTCTGTTTAACAAAAAAAGAATGCTAAATTTGCATCCTGATTAATTTTTAGGAATTTATAGTGAACAGATTATGATAAAGATTACATTTCCGGATAATTCCGTAAAAGAATATGCCGAAGGAACGACTGCCATGCAGATTGCGGAAAGCATCAGTTCCCGTCTGGCACAGGAAGTTCTGGCTGCGAGCGTGAATGGTGAGATTTGGGACTTGACCCGTCCGATCAATCAGGATGCCGCCATCAAACTTTTCAAGTGGGAAGACGAGGAAGGTAAGCATGCATTCTGGCACTCCAGCGCTCACCTGATGGCTGAAGCTTTGCAGGAGTTATATCCCGGCATCAAGTTTGGTATCGGACCGGCTATTGAAAACGGGTTCTACTATGATGTGGATCCGGGTGAAGCAACAATCAAAGAAGGTGATTTCCCTGTTATCGAAGCAAAAATGCTCGAACTGGTAGCGAAGAAAGAGGAAATCAAACGTCAGGACATTTCGAAGGCAGATGCCCTGAAAATGTTCGGTGACAGAGGCGAAGAATATAAAACAGAACTTATCAGCGAATTGGAAGACGGTAAGATCACAACCTATACGCAGGGGGCGTTTACCGACCTGTGCCGTGGTCCGCACTTGCCGAACACTTCTTATCTGAAGGCTGTTAAAATAATGAGTGTTGCCGGTGCTTACTGGCGGGGTGACGAAAAGCGTAAACAGTTGGTTCGTCTGTATGGTATCACTTTCCCGAAGAAAAAGATGCTGGACGAATATCTGGCATTGATGGAAGAAGCCAAGAAACGTGACCATCGTAAGATCGGTAAAGAACTGGAGCTGTTTACGTTCTCTACGGCAGTGGGAGCAGGGCTTCCGTTGTGGTTGCCGCGTGGCACGCAGTTGCGCCTGAAACTGGAAGACTTCCTGAAACGTATCCAGAAGAAATATGGTTACCAGCAAGTGATGACTCCGCATATCGGTGGCAAGCAGTTGTATGTGACTTCCGGCCACTACGCTAAATACGGTAAGGATTCGTTCCAGCCGATCCATACTCCGCAGGAGGGTGAAGAGTTCTTGTTGAAGCCGATGAACTGCCCTCATCACTGTGAAATATTCAAATCGTTCCCGCGTTCATACAAGGACCTGCCTCTGCGTTTCGCGGAGTTCGGGACTGTGTATCGTTATGAACAAAGTGGCGAGCTGCACGGTTTGACAAGAGTACGTGGCTTTACGCAGGATGATGCCCACCTGTTCTGTCGTCCCGATCAGCTGAAAGACGAGTTTTTGAAGGTGATGGATATTATCTTTATCATCTTTAAGGCTTTGGATTTTGAAAACTTTGAAGCACAGATTTCTCTGCGCGACAAGGTAAACCGGGATAAATATATCGGTTCGGAAGAAAACTGGGAGAAAGCCGAAAGCGCAATTATCGAAGCTTGTCAGGAAAAAGGCTTGAAAGCCAAGATCGAATATGGCGAAGCTGCTTTCTACGGTCCTAAACTGGACTTTATGGTGAAAGATGCCATCGGCCGCCGTTGGCAGTTAGGTACGATCCAGGTTGACTATAACCTTCCGGAACGTTTCGAACTGGAATATACGGGTGAGGACAATAAGAAACACCGTCCTGTTATGATCCACCGTGCACCGTTCGGCTCTATGGAACGTTTCGTTGCCGTGCTGATCGAACATACGGGTGGTAAGTTCCCGCTGTGGCTGACTCCGGACCAGGTGGCGATCTTGCCGATCAGCGAGAAGTTCAACGATTATGCTTATGAGGTAAAACGTCAGCTCGAAGCCGAAGATCTGAGCGTTCTGGTTGATGACCGTAATGAGAAAATCGGTCGTAAGATCCGTGATACAGAATTGAAACGTATCCCTTATATGCTCATTGTTGGAGAGAAAGAAGCAGAAAATAATGAAGTTTCTGTAAGAAAACAGGGCGAAGGTGATAAAGGTTCGATGAAAATTACTACCTTTGCAGCGCTTTTGAAAGGTGAGGTAGAGGATCAGATGAATCACTGGAAGAAAGATAATAATTAATTAACTAATAACGAGGAGAATAAATCTTTTTGAATGAAGAATGACAGTCTGAAAGAACAGTATAGAATCAACGAACGTATTCGTGTTCGTGAAGTTCGTTTAGTAGGTGATAACGTAGAACAGGGAGTTTATCCTACTTCTCAGGCATTAAAGATGGCTGAAGATCAAGGGCTCGATCTGGTTGAAATTTCACCGAATGCTGCGCCCCCCGTTTGTAGAATTACTGATTATCAGAAATTCCTTTATCAACAGAAGAAGCGCCAGAAGGAACAGAAGGCGAAATCTGTGAAAGTGATCGTGAAGGAGATCCGTTTCGGGCCTCAGACCGACGATCATGATTACAACTTCAAGTTGAAACATGCGAAGGGATTTTTGGAAGAAGGAGCAAAAGTAAAAGCATATGTGTTCTTTAAAGGACGTTCCATTCTTTTCAAAGAGCAAGGAGAGGTATTGTTGCTTCGTTTTGCCAATGACTTGGAGGAATACGGAAAGGTAGAACAATTGCCGGTACTGGAAGGTAAACGTATGATCATCATGCTGACACCGAAGAAAGCCGGAGCTGCCGCAGCTTCCAAACCTGCCGTTTCAAAACCGGTAGTGAAGAAGGTGGTCGTGACTCCCAAGCCCAAGACTGAAGAGTCTGAATGATAAGGAAAGAAACCACCCGCTAAAGGGTGTAAAGTTTAATAATTAAAATATATTGGAAAATGCCTAAGATGAAGACTAATTCCGGTGCCAAAAAAAGATTCGCTCTTACCGGAACAGGTAAAATCAAAAGAAAACACGCTTTTAAAAGTCACATTCTGACAAAGAAGACTACAAAGCAGAAGAGAAATCTTACTCACACAGGTTTGGTTGCCAGTGTGGACGTAAGCAACGTTAAGCAGTTGCTTGGTTTGAAGTAATCTTTTTTAATTAAGCGAGTTTTACAAGATTTTTATTAACCGAATGTATTTAGCAAATAAGATCATCCGATAGTGATGACGCTAACATTCAAAACAGATTAGTATTATGCCTAGATCAGTAAATCATGTTGCTTCAAGAGCAAAAAGAAAACGGATTTTAAAACTTACCCGTGGTTATTATGGTGCACGTAAGAACGTGTGGACCGTTGCTAAAAATACCTGGGAAAAAGGTTTGACTTATGCATTCCGTGACCGTCGTAACAAGAAACGTAACTTCCGCGCATTGTGGATTCAGCGTATCAATGCTGCCGCACGTCTGGAAGGAATGTCTTACTCTCGTCTGATGGGAGCTTTGCATGCAGCAGGTATCGAAATCAACCGTAAAGTTCTTGCCGACTTGGCTATGAACCATCCGGAAGCTTTCAAAGCAATCGTTGCTAAAGTGAAGTAATTGACATTATAGAGCAATTGGAAAAAGAGCTCCATTCAGGAGCTCTTTTTTTTATGTCAAAAGTTTGGTGGTTTCATTCCTATTGCATATCTTTGTGATAAGAAAAATGAGTTAGCCGCACATGTTCGATTGGGAAACTCATCAGTTTATTTTAATTCCGAGACACAGCTCTTGTCGTCAATGGCGGGCCGCACCCTTCGGGGCATGCTTAGCACGGCGGATTACAAAGATGGCAAAGCACTCAAATCCTGTCATACGGAGTTTGTTCATATCTACGGTGCGGCTTTCTTTACATAGGAGGATATGTCAGAACAGGCATATCCTCTTTTTTTGTGCCCCGTCAAGCATAGTTTTAGACGGTGTAACGCTATGGGTTAGGGGAGCTAAAGCATCGCTTTTTGTTTGAAATAGGAGCTTGTCTGTTTTTTCTTCGTATATTTACCCTCCAAGAATTAAACACACTAAACTAAATATTTATGTTACTGCCAAAACAGTCTCGCAATTATGTAACCGGGCTGGCTGCCGCTTGCTCGTTGCTATTGATTGCCTGCTCTCCGGAGGAAGTCCGGCAGGTCAATCTTATTCCCAAACCGGAACAGATGACAATGACCGGAGGAACTTTCACGGTCGATAGTCTCGCGTTATTTGGCGGGCAATCTTCCCGGAATATCAAAACAGTGATCGATGAAGCCTGGTCCGGTAACCCGGAAGGTTATCAGTTGGATGTGACGCCGGGAGGAATCGACCTGCGTGCCGGTTCGCCGGACGGTCTGTTCTATGGGATGCAGACGTTACGCCAACTCTATGCCGGAGGAGAGGTCCCATGTGTTTCGATCCGGGATAATCCTCGTTTTGGGTATCGGGGATTGCATCTGGATGTATCCCGTCATTTCTTCTCCAAAGAGGAAGTGATGAAATTGTTGGATGTGATGTCTTTTTACAAGTTGAACACCTTGCATATGCACCTGACGGATGCCGGAGGATGGCGTATCGAGATAGACAAATATCCGAAACTGACTTCTGAAACGGCCTTCCGCACCGAATCTGATTGGCGGAAGTGGTGGGACGGCCGCGACCGTAAGTATCTGCCGGAAGGGACGCCGGGTGCTTACGGCGGTTACTATACGAAGGAGGACATCCGGGAGATCGTGAAACATGCGGCTTCCAAACATATAAACATAATACCGGAGATCGAATTTCCGGGGCATTCGGAAGAGGTCCTGATGGCCTATCCCGAACTGAGCTGTTCGGGAAAGCCTTACCAGAACGGCGATTTTTGTATCGGTAACGAGCAGTCGTTTACATTCATGGAAGACGTATTGGCGGAGGTGATCGATCTTTTCCCGTCCGAATATATCCATGTCGGTGGCGATGAAGCCGGGAAGTCCGCCTGGAAGAAATGTCCGAAATGCCAGGCTTTGATGAAGGAAAAAGGAATGAAGAACGTGGACGAGCTTCAGAGTTACATGATTCACAGGGCTGAGGAGTTTCTGAATTCGAAAGATCGCAAGCTGATCGGCTGGGATGAGATCCTGGAAGGCGGTCTGGCTCCCGAAGCAACCGTCATGTCATGGCGGGGAGAAGACGGTGGAATCAAATCGGCACGGATGGGGCATGATGTGGTGATGACACCGGGCAATTATATGTATTTGGATTTCTATCAGGCCGATCCGAAGACACAGCCGTATGCCATCGGCGGCTATACGCCGATAAAGAAAGTGTATAGCTATGATCCCGTCCCGGCGGATTCGTTGACGGCAGAGGAATGCCGGCATATTTTGGGGGTGCAGGCCAATACCTGGACCGAATATATCCAGACACCCGAACATCTGGAATATATGATGTTCCCGCGTGCCCTTGCTGTGGCCGAGATCGGATGGACGCCGCAGGAATTACGGACATGGGAGGATTTCAAACCTCGCATGAATGCGCATATTTCCAAATTGCAGGGAATGGGGATCCGTACTTTTACCCTTTCGGACGAATTGGAAGTGACCATGCAGGTCGATACGGCAGGCAGAGAGATAGAAGTCATACTGGATGCCGAGAAATACCCGGCGGAAATCCGCTACACGACGGACGGTTCCGTTCCGGTGGCATCTTCCGCCCTTTATGCCGGGCCGATAACCGTGCAAGATTCCGCCCATATCAAAGCCGCTATTTTCCGGGACGGTGTGCTTCAGGGGACACCGACGGAAAAGAAAGTGGATTATCATCGGGCCATCAATAAGCCTATACATTATAATAGTAAGCTCTACGAAGGCTATATGGCCGGAGGAACGAACGCCCTGTTGGACGGCTATCGGGGCGGTCTGACTTATCTGGACGGACGTTGGCAAGGTTATTTGGATGACCTGGACTGTGTGATCGATATGGAAGAGGATACGGATATCCATAAAGTGTCCATTCGTTTCATGCAATTGATCGGTCCGGGTGTGTTCCAGCCCGGACAAGTGGAGTTGTTGACTTCGGAAGATGGTGAAAACTTTATTTCCCGCGGGATTGTTCCGACAACGGTTCCGGCTGATGATCCGGACCTCCTGTTCCAAGAATATACGTTCGACGGTAACTGGAAAACCCGTTATATCCGTTTGAAAGCGCCGAGGGCGAATCCCGGTTTTATTTTTGCGGATGAGATCGTTGTTTGGTGAATTAAAAATTAAGAATTAAGAATTAAAAAATAAGAGTTGGTGTTATGAAGATGGTGTTGTTTTCTTTTTTATTGGGTTGCTGTTCTTTGCTGGTTTCCGCGCAACAGCCGGTAGATTATGTGAATCCGTTTATCGGGACAAGCAACTACGGGACGACCAATCCCGGTGCGATTTGCCCCCAGGGAATGATGAGTGTCACCCCCTTCAATGTGATGGGGTCGAAAAGTAATAAGTTTGACAAGGACAGCCAATGGTGGTCCACGCCTTATTCGGCGGATAATAATTTCTTCACCGGTTATGCGCACGTCAATCTGAGCGGTGTCGGTTGTCCGGAGATGGGAAGCCTGTTGTTGATGCCTACCTCCGGGGAGTTGAATGTGGATTATCACGCATACGGCAGCGAATACAAGAACGAGGTGGCCCATCCAGGCTATTACAGTAATATCCTGACGAAATATAACATCAAGACGGAAGCTACCGCCTCCATGCGTACCGGCCTGACACGTTTTACTTTCCCGAAAGGGCAGGGGAATATCCTCTTGAATTTGGGGGAAGGGCTGACGAATGAAACCGGTGCGACCGTTCGTATGGTGAGCGATACGGAGATAGAAGGAAGCAAGCTGCTCGGTACGTTCTGCTATAACCCGCAGGCTGTTTTCCCGATCTATTTCGTGATGAAGCTCAGCAAAGCCCCCAAGCAGGCCGGCTACTGGAAGAAACAGCGCGAGATGAAGGGTGTGGAAGCCGAATGGGATGCCTATTCCGGCAAATATAAATTGTACACGAAGTACGACCGTGAGATGAGCGGTGACGACATCGGCGTCTGGTTCAAGTATGATACCGAAGAAGACGAAGTGATCGAAGTAAAGATGGGTGTCTCGTTTGTCAGCATCGAAAATGCCCGCCTGAATATGAACACCGAACAGCCGGATTTCAATTTCGACAAAGTGCGTGCGGCTGCCGGCAAGATGTGGAACGACGATCTGTCGCGTGTGATGGTGGAAGGCGGGACGAACGATGATAAGACGATTTTCTATACCGCCATGTACCACCTGCTGATCCATCCGAACATCATTCAGGACGTGAATGGCGAATATCCGATGATGGAAAGCCTGAAAGTCGGCCATACTACCGGAAACCGCTATACGGTCTTTTCGCTCTGGGACACCTACCGCAATGTCAGCACATTGATGACATTGCTCTATCCCGAAAAACAGCTCGACATCATCCGCACCATGATCGACATGTACAAGGAAAGCGGCTGGCTTCCGAAGTGGGAACTGTACGGACGCGAGACGCTGACGATGGAAGGTGATCCGTCTATCCCTTATATCGTGGATGCTTATATGCGCGGTTTGCGCGATTACGATATCGAGACTGCCTACGAAGGGATGTGCAAGGGCGCTACTACTCCCGGAGAGTTCAACCTGCTCCGCCCGGACAATAACGACTATATGAGCAAAGGCTACGTCCCCTTGCGCGAACAGTATGATAATTCGGTTTCGCATGCCTTGGAATATTATATTGCCGACTGGAATCTCTCGTTGTTGGCAGATGCGTTGGGAAAGAAGGAAGACGCCAAGCTGTTCCGTGAGCGGGCTATGGGCTATAAGCATTACTATTGCAAGGAGTTCGGTACGCTTCGTCCCATCCTGCCCGACGGCACGTTCTATTCCCCTTTCGATCCGAAACAGGGGGAGAACTTCGAGCCGAGCCCCGGTTTCCATGAAGGAAACGCCTGGAACTACACGTTCTATGTCCCCCATGACATCAAAGGCCTTGCCAAACTGATGGGCGGTCAGAAGAAGTTTGTCGATAAGTTGCAGATGGTCTTCGACAAAGGGTACTACGATATGGCAAACGAGCCGGATATCGCCTATCCGTACCTCTTCAGCTATTTCAAGGGAGAAGCTGGGCAAATATTATCATAATGCTCCGAACGGACTTCCGGGTAACGACGATACGGGTACGATGTCTACCTGGGCGATCTTCTCGATGATGGGATTCTATCCGGCCTGTCCCGGTGACCTGGATTATGTTGTGACTTCTCCGACCTTCAACAAGGTGACGATCCGGCTGGACGAGAAGTTCTACCCGAAAGGCGAATTGGTGATCGAGTCCGCCCGCAAAACCCCGGAAGATATTTATATCAAAGAGGTGACAGCCGGCGGAAAGAAGCTGAAAGGGTATACGATTTCGCAAGACGAACTGGTGAATGCCGGGACATTGCGCTTTACGCTGGAAAACAAGCATTGATTTCCCCTCTCAATTTTATTTGAAATGGCATTTAAACGTTGAAAAACGGTTTCAAATTTTCTTGAAGCCGTTTTTCACTATTGAATCTCCGTTTCAATATTTCTTGAAGTGCCTTTTTAATGGTGAAAAACCGTTTCAAGAAAAATGGAGATGGGTTTCACCATTGAAAAATGGCTTCAAGAAAATTTGAAACCGTTTTTCAACGTTTAAATGCCATTTCAAATATTCTTGAGACCTATAAATTATTATCTTTGCACACGTAAAAAAGAAAAACAGTTTAATCCATATTATATACAGTTTAATCCATATTATATAATGTATAGAACAAGAACATGTGGCGACCTGCGCCTCGCCGATGAAGGCTTGGTGATTACGCTGGCCGGCTGGGTACAGAAAACCCGTAAGATGGGTGGCATGACGTTCGTGGATATCCGCGACCGTTACGGTATTACGCAATTGGTGTTTAACCAGGAAGTGGATGCCGCTCTTTGTGAGAAAGCAAATAAGCTGGGACGCGAATATGTTATCCAGGTGACGGGAACCGTTCGCGAACGTTCCAGCAAAAATCCGAATATCCCTACCGGTGAGATCGAAATCATCGTTTCGGAACTGAATGTCCTGAATGCTGCCGTGACTCCTCCTTTCACGATTGAAGACGATACGGACGGGGGGGACGACCTGCGTATGAAATACCGTTATCTGGATTTGCGCCGCAACGCCGTCCGCAAGAACCTGGAACTGCGTCATCGTATGGCTTTCGAGGTGCGTAACTATCTGGATAAGCAAGGATTCCTGGAAGTCGAAACTCCGGTGCTGGTAAACTCGACGCCTGAAGGGGCGCGTGACTTTGTCGTGCCTTCCCGTATGAATCCCGGACAGTTCTACGCTTTGCCTCAGTCTCCGCAGACGTTGAAGCAGTTGTTGATGGTTTCCGGTTTCGACCGTTATTTCCAGATCGTGAAATGTTTCCGTGACGAAGACCTGCGTGCGGACCGCCAGCCCGAATTTACACAGATCGACTGCGAAATGAGCTTTGTGGAACAGGAAGACGTGCTGAACATTTTCGAAGGAATGGCCAAGCATCTGTTCAAGGTGATCCGGGGCATCGATATAAAAGAAGCTTTCCCGCGTATCAGTTGGTACGATGCCATGAAATATTATGGAAGCGACAAGCCGGACCTGCGTTTCGATATGAAGTTCGTCGAACTGATGGACATCATGAAGGGACACGGTTTCTCCGTATTCGATAATGCTGCTTATGTCGGCGGTATCTGTGCGGAAGGGGCGGCTTCTTATACGCGCAAGCAGCTGGATGCGCTGACCGAGTTTGTGAAACGTCCGCAGATCGGTGCAAAGGGCATGGTATATGCCCGTGTGGAGGCAGACGGCAATGTGAAGTCGAGCGTGGATAAATTCTATACCCAGGAAGTATTGCAGCAGATGAAAGAGGCCTTCGGTGCAAAACCGGGCGACCTGATTCTGATCCTTTCCGGCGACGATGCGATGAAGACGCGCAAGCAACTTTGCGAATTGCGTCTGGAAGTGGCCGGTCAGTTGGGCTTGCGTGACAAGAACAAGTTCGCCTGCCTGTGGGTGATCGACTTCCCGCTGTTCGAGTGGAGCGAAGAAGACCAGCGCTTCTATGCAATGCACCATCCGTTTACTTCTCCCAAACCCGAAGATATTCCTTTGCTGGACAGCGATACGGGAGCCGTCCGTGCGAATGCATACGACATGGTGATCAATGGTGTCGAAGTGGGTGGCGGTTCCATCCGTATTCACGACAGCAAGTTGCAGGATAAGATGTTCCAGTTGCTGGGCTTCACCGAAGAAAAGGCACAGGAGCGTTTCGGCTTCCTGATGAATGCCTTCAAATATGGTGCGCCTCCTCACGGTGGTCTGGCTTACGGTCTGGACCGTTGGGTCTCTTTGTTTGCCGGCCTCGATTCTATCCGTGACTGTATCGCGTTCCCGAAAAACAACTCCGGTCGCGATGTCATGCTGGATGCGCCCGGACAACTGGATGATTCGCAGTTGGAAGAATTATGCCTGAAAGTAGATATTAAGGAGTAATATACCGATAGGTCGATTTGCCGGTATGCTGGTGAATGGTTCACTGGCCTATTGGCAAATTGATTTATTTATAAATTATTGATTATGTTAAGGGTTAAGGATATACTGAAAGAAATCGAACAATACGCTCCGTTGCCATTGCAGGAGAGCTTTGACAATGCAGGTGTGCAGGTAGGCGATGTGAATCAGCCGGCTACCGGTGCGCTTCTTTGCCTCGACGTCACCGAAGAGGTGGTGGACGAGGCGATAGAGATGGGGTGTAATCTGATTGTCTCTCATCATCCTTTGGCCTTTAAAGCCTTCAAATCCCTGACCGGTTCGACCTATATCGAGCGGTGCATGATGAAGGCCTGCAAGTATGACTTGGTGATCTATGCCGCCCATACCAATCTCGATAATGCGGCGGGAGGCGTGAACTTCCGTCTGGCGGAACTGATCGGGCTGGAAAATGTCCGTGTCCTGAGCCCCCAGAAAGGAGCTTTGCTGAAGCTGGTCACTTTCGTGCCGGAGGCCTATGCCGATTTGGTGAGGACGACCTTGTTCAATGCGGGAGCCGGAGCGATAGGCGACTATGATTCTTGTAGCTTCAGCCTGCCGGGGAGCGGGACTTTCCGTGCCGGCGAAGGGACGAACCCGTTCTGTGGCGAAATAGGCGAGTTGCATGTGGAGTCGGAAATCCGTATCGAAACGATATTGCCCGCTTTCCGTAAGTCGACGGTGACGCGTGCGTTGCTTTCCGTCCATCCTTATGAAGAACCGGTATTCGATTTCTATCCTTTGGATAATGCCTGGAACCAGGTCGGTTCGGGGGTAGTGGGAGAGTTGCCCGAAGAAGAGAGTGAATTGGGCTTCCTGCAACGGATCAAGGAACTGTTCCAGGTGGGGTGCGTGAAGCATTCCGCCCTGACCGGCAAGCCGATACGCGAAGTCGCTTTATGCGGGGGGAGCGGCGCTTTCCTGATCAAAGACGCAATCAGTTACGGTGCGGACGTTTTCATTACGGGGGAGGCTAAATATAATGACTTTTACGATGTGGAAGACCGGATTCTGCTGGCGGTTATTGGTCATTATGAAAGTGAAGTCTGTACAAAAGATATCTTTTATAACATAATATCGAAAAAATTCCCTACCTTTGCGGTACATTTTTCGAATGTTAATTCAAACCCGGTAAAATATTTATAGAATGGCTACAGATAAACAATCAGCTGAAAAAGAGATTACAGTTGAAGAAAAGCTTTCTACGCTGTATCAGCTTCAGACGATGATGACTGAAATTGATAAGATCAAGACACTTCGCGGCGAACTTCCCTTGGAAGTACAGGACTTGGAAGATGAGATCGCTGGTCTGGAAACACGTCTTCAGAACTATCAGTCAGAAATTAAAGATTTTGAGAATGCTGTTGTAGAACAGAAACATAAGATTACGGAGTCAACCGGTCTGATTGAAAAATATAAAGCGCAGTTGGATAACGTGCGTAACAACCGTGAGTTCGACAACTTGTCAAAAGAAATAGAATTTCAGGGACTTGAAATCGAGTTCTCTGAAAAGAAGATTCGTGAATTCGGTGAAGCGATCAACCGTAAGAAGGAAGAGATCGCCGAACTGTCCGAAAGACTGGAAGGCCGTAAGGCTGATTTGGTTCAAAAGCAGGGTGAACTGGAACAGATCATTTCCGAAACCAAGCAGGACGAAGAGAAACTGCGCGAAAAAGCAAAGAAACTGGAGGCGAATATCGAACCGCGCCTCTTGACTGCTTTCAAACGTATCCGCAAGGGGGCACGTAACGGCTTGGCTGTCGTATATGTACAGCGTGGTGCCTGCGGTGGTTGTTTCAACAAGATTCCGCCCCAGAAACAGTTGGATATCAAGTTGCGTAAGAAAGTGATCGTTTGCGAATACTGTGGTCGTATCATGATCGACCCTGAATTGGCAGGCATAGAAGAATAATCGGATGCGCGACGTTGTCCGTGCATATATAGAGAAATATCGGTTGCTTACGGAAAACCGTCTGGTTCTGGTCGGTGTAAGTGGCGGAGCAGATTCAATAGCCCTACTCACCATTTTGGTGGAGTCGGGCTATTCCTGTATTGCGGCGCATTGTAATTTTCATTTGCGGGGAGACGAATCCCTGCGTGACGAACAGTTTGTAAGGGAGTATGCCCGAAAACTGGATGTCCCTTTCCTGATGACGGACTTCGATACCCGAAAATATGCAGCCGACCGGCATCTCTCCATTGAAATGGCTGCCCGCGAGTTGCGCTATGGCTGGTTCGAAGAGCAACGGGCTGCAACCGGGGCGCAGGCTGTCGCTGTGGCTCATCATCGTGACGACAGTGTGGAAACGCTTTTGATGAATCTGGTACGTGGGACCGGCATCAGGGGAATGAGCGGGATTCGTCCGAGGAACGGTTTCGTGGTGCGCCCTTTGCTTGCCGTGAGCCGTGAGGATATCTTGGAGTGGCTTGCCGGACGCGGTTTGACGTATGTGACCGACAGTACCAACCTTTCCGATGCTTATACGCGCAATTTTATCCGCCTGCGTGTCCTTCCGCTTCTGGAGGAAATCAATCCTTCCGTGAAGGATGCGATCGCCCGTACGTCCGAACATCTGTCGGCAGCCGAAGCCGTTTATCTGCATGTGGTGGAAGAGGCGAGGAATGCCGTGGTCGAGCAAGGGGACCGCCTTTCGATTGCCGCCTTGATGCGTTACCCGTCGCCCGATGCTATTTTATACGAGTTACTCAAAACCTATGGCTTTACTCGTCCGGTGGCGGAGGATGTTTATTTGTCCCTGACGAAAGAATCGGGCAAAACCTTTTTCTCTTCTACGCACCGGTTGATAAAAGATCGGGACTATTTATTGTTATCTCCCCTTGTAAAAGAAGAGGTCCGTGAATATACACTGACCGGTGGCGAGAAAGTTTGGTCCGGTCCTGTCGAACTTTCTTTCGAGAAGATTGTTATTAAGGAAGATTTCCATATCCGGAAAGATAAAAATATCGCTTATTTCGATTACGACAAACTGACTTTTCCGCTTACCCTGCGTACATGGAAAGAAGGAGATTGGTTTATTCCTTTTGGCATGAAAGGGCGGAAGAAATTAAGCGATTATTTCTCGGATCATAAATTCAGCCGTTTAGATAAGGAACGGACGTGGCTTTTATGCAGCGGAGGCGCTGTTATCTGGATTGTAGGAGAACGTTCCGATAATCGTTTTTGCCTGGACAAAACAACTAAAAGTGTGTTAGTTGTGAATTTTTTTCCGACAAAAAGCGAGAGTAACTGAAAATATTATTACATTTGCAAAGATTTACTCCGCAGATGTGTTACTAATGATTCAAATTAGCTCAACAATCCGGTTTTCACATGAAATTATTAATTATCAAATTATAAAAGATACAATGATTGCGTTGTACGCGTGCCGTGTCCGGTCGTGTAAGTACGTCGTTTTTATTATTCACTTCGCATTATGCAAAAATATAACATTCTAGAACTAAATGAAAAACTCCTTCCTGAGTTGCAAAGTATAGCGGAAGAGTTAGGTATTAAAAAAGTAAGTTCCCTTAAGAAAGAGGAGCTTGTATACAGAATTCTTGACGAACAGGCCATTTCATACGCCGGCATCCAGGCTGAAAAGGAGAAAGAAAAGGAAGCAAAGAAAGCAGAAAGGCAGACTAAGGCTAAGAAAACAAAAGCTGCGGCTCCGAAAGGCGCAAAAGCTGATGCCAAAACGAAAGTCGCTGCTCCCGCCACACCCGTTGAAGCTTCGGTAGAAGAGGTCGCTCCGGAAGCTCCGGAACAGCCCGAACGTAAAAGACGGACTCGTATTGACAAGAAAGAAAAAGTGGCCGCGGCTGTTGTTCCTGTCCAGAAAAACGAAGAAGCAGCCGTTTCCAAAAGTCCGGTTTCAGCCAATGCTCCTGTATCCGAAACTCTTGTCCAGGTAGCTGATGCTACGGCCGACGTCCCTGCCGAAACGGTAAAACCGGCAGCAAAGAAAGTGGTTAAGAAGACTGACAAACCTGTAGAGAAACCGTTGCTTCCTCCTGTTGTCGTGGAATCGGATAACGGAGAGCTTCCGGCCGAAATCGCTCCCGAAGTAACGGAAGAACCGGCTGTCGTGGAAACTCCTGCCGCTTCGACTCCATCAGACGAACCTAAACGTGTGGTATTCCGCCATCCGGACACCAAATCAGTTCTCGATCAACTTTTCCCATTCTCTTCCACACCTGCAAAACCGGAACCGAAAGCGCGGGAAGAACAACCTGCAGCCGCCCAGCAGCAGAACAATCCTCGCCAGAATAACAACAGACAGAACAACCAGAATAATCATAACAACCAGCGCAACAACAATAATAACAATGCTGTGCAGGAAAAACAGTATGAGTTTGACGGTATACTGACAGGTGTCGGTGTGCTAGAAATGATGCCTGACGGATATGGTTTCTTGCGTTCTTCCGATTATAACTACCTGACTTCCCCGGATGATATTTACGTATCGCAGTCGCAGATCAAGCTGTTCGGCCTGAAGACCGGCGACGTGGTGGAGGGGGCTATCCGTCCTCCGAAGGAAGGTGAAAAATATTTCCCGCTTGTCAAAGTGGACAAGATCAACGGCCGTACGCCTGAAGAAGTCCGTGACCGTGTTCCTTTCGATCATCTGACTCCGCTTTTCCCGGACGAAAAATTCATGTTGACGGCCCGCAAGTCTTCGAAAGTATATGATAATATCGCCGTACGTGTAGTAGATCTGTTCTCGCCGATCGGCAAGGGACAGCGTGGTCTGATCGTGGCACAGCCGAAGACCGGTAAGACGATGCTGTTGAAGGATATCGCCAATGCGATCGCAGCCAACCATCCTGAAGTGTATATGATTATCCTGCTGATCGACGAACGTCCTGAGGAGGTGACCGATATGGCCCGTAGCGTAGATGCCGAAGTGATTGCTTCTACTTTCGATGAACCGGCTGAACGCCATGTGAAAATTGCCGAAATCGTATTGAATAAGGCTAAACGTATGGTGGAATGTGGACATGATGTCGTGATCCTGTTAGACTCTATCACACGTCTGGCTCGTGCTTACAATACGGTTCAGCCGGCTTCCGGTAAAGTGCTCTCCGGTGGTGTGGATGCGAACGCATTGCAGAAACCGAAACGTTTCTTCGGGGCTGCCCGTAACATCGAAAACGGCGGCAGCCTGACGATCCTGGCAACGGCATTGACTGAAACCGGTTCGAAGATGGACGATGTGATCTTTGAAGAATTCAAAGGTACGGGTAATATGGAGTTGCAGTTGGATCGCAAGCTGGCAAACAAACGTGTTTATCCGGCTGTCGATATCACAGCGTCCAGCACGCGCCGCGACGACCTGTTGCAGGATGAAAACACCGTGAACCGTATGTGGATCCTGCGTAAGTACCTGGCCGATATGAACTCTATGGAGGCTATGGAATTTGTCAAGAAGCGCATGGAACAGACATTCGATAATATGGAGTTCCTGGCTTCGATGAACGGATAAGTTAGGGGATTCTCGATATTGATAAAAACGCAGATCGGGCCCGGCCTGGTCTGCGTTTTTTATATTGGATTCGAATCTCTGTTTTCTATATTTTGCAACGCTATGCACTTATAATCGTCGACCGGCATTTGTATAAATGCCGGTCGACATATTTATAAACGTTAGCCTATGCTTCCTTCCTCAGTCTTCCTCTGCGGCGTTGGTTGTTGCCGCTGCCGGAGCGGTTGTCGCTTTTCCCTTTTCCGCCGTCTTTGCGGGGGCGTCCTCTGCCACGACGCATGTTGGAGTATTTTTCGGGCTCGTATAAAGGTGTTTCGCCGAATTTGGGATCGACCGGTATTTTATAGATTTCCTTATCCAGGAATTCTTCGATGCGTTTGAATTGGAATTGTTCTTCGGTTGAAATGAAAGTGATGGCCAGCCCTTCGCCGTTTGTTCCGCGGGCGGTACGGCCGATGCGGTGCACATAGTCTTCCGGGTCGTGGGGAATGTCGAAATTGATAACCAGCTTGATGTCGTTGATATCGATACCGCGCGAGACGACGTCAGTGGCGACGAGGATGTCTATACGTCCGTTCTTGAACTCTTTCATCACCTCTTCACGCTGTGACTGCTCAAGGTCAGAATGCATGGCTGCGACGTTGAACTTCATCCGTTTGAGAGTGGATGCCAGCTCTTTTACTTTCATTTTCGAGGACGAAAAAATGATGACACGCTGCGGACGGCTCTTTGAGAACAAGTCTTCCAATATGCGCAGTTTCTGCATGTCATAGCAGACATAGGCCGTTTGCATGATTGTTTCGGGTGGACGGGAGATGGCTATCTTGACTTCTTCCGGGTTTTTCAGGATCGTTTGGGCCAGTGTCCGGATCTTGGGAGGCATTGTGGCGGAGAACATGATGGTCTGGCAGGTTGCCGGCAGTAGTTTATAGACCTGCATGATATCGTCATAAAATCCCATATCGAGCATCCGGTCCGCTTCATCCAGGACGAAGAAGGATACTTGCGACAGATCGACAGTGCCCAGTTTGATATGCGACAACAGACGTCCGGGGGTAGCGATCACGATATCGGCCCCCATTTCCATCCCTCGCTTTTGCTGTTCCCAGGCAATACCGTCCGTGCCTCCGTAGACGGCAACGGCGGAAACCGGGACAAAATAGGTGAAACCTTCGATCTGCTGGTCGATCTGTTGGGCCAATTCGCGTGTGGGAGCCATGATGATAGCATTGATGGCATTGGCCGGATGTAATCCTTTGCTGAGTTCATTGATCACCGGCAACACATAAGCCGCAGTCTTTCCTGTCCCTGTCTGTGCACAGGCAATAATATCTTTCCCTTCCAAAATGACCGGAATCGTCAGTTCCTGTACTGGAGTTGTCTCCAGAAAATTCATTGCGTCAAGGCCGTCCAATACGGCCTCTTCTAAGTCCAATTCGTCAAATCTCATCTTTCATCATTAAATTCCCGGTAAAGGTAGATAATATTTGGCAATATTTGTTATATAGAACGCAGCTCTTCTTTCAAAAGAGTTATTTTTTCAAGGGAAGATTGATTTTTGTGATATTTTCCGGGGAAGATTGTGATAAAAATAAATATCTTTATACCCAAATTAGCGTTTTAAAGCATTTTGTTTATATGGGCGGCATTTATGGCGGGAAGGACATCCGGCCAATCTCACAAAAGCAAGATTCATTACATGGATTGATCAATACGATTTTGGATAAACTACCGTTAGGCGTTTTTGTAAAAGATGCAGAAGATGGTTTCAGGTATCTGTATTGGAACCGCTTCATGGAAGAAATAACCGGTATCGGTACGGAAGAAGTTGAGGGTCACAATGATTTCGAACTGAGTTTTGATGCGATCATGCCTGCAGAAGAGCGTTTAGGGCTGGATCGTGATGTCATGGAGACGGGTAGGACTATTGAATTTAGCGGGAAGATTTCTGATGCGTATGGCATCCCGAAGGATATCGAAGTCACGAAATTCCCGATTGCCTTGAGCAATGGCAAACCCCTTTTGCTGGCTTTGTGGCGTGACGTCACGGTCCGCAACAAGATGGAGAATACCTTGAGACGTTCGCAGGTACTTACTAAGATGGCCCTGCATTCCAATGATATCCGTCTCTGTTCCATATTCGTGAATCCTGACAGCAAACGGAATTATGATGATTCGGTTGTCCAGGTAAATAACTGGTTGCCGGGTAAAGAAGACGAGCTGGTCGATATTTCATGGCCTCGTTTTGCCGCGCGGGTTCATCCTGACGACAGGGAGAGACACGATGAGGCTTTTCGGAAATTATGTTCGGGAGAGATATCGGAAATGAAAATCGAGTTGCGTGTGAAATACCCGGGAATGGATCATTACCACTGGCGTGAATCGTCGGCAACCGTCTACGAACGGGATGAACGGGGAAGGGTGCTTGTGATCCTGGGATGTACGATCAACATACAGGAACGCAAAGGGCAGGAGCTGAATCTGGAAGAAGCCAAGCACAAGGCGGAGCTTGCCGATAAGATGAAGTCCAAGTATCTGGCGGATATGAGCCATGAGATCCGCACCCCGCTGAATGCGATCACCGGTTTTTCCGAATTGATGGCTTTTGCCGATTCGGATGAGGAGCGTAGGGAATATTATGAGATCATCAAGACCAATAACCTGCTGCTGATGCAACTGATAAACGATATTCTCGACCTGTCCAAGATCGAAGCCGACGCTATCAGGATCAGTTATGAACCGGTCGATATAAACGGACTGATGGATACGATATTCGCCTCTATCAAACTCCGTATGCCCGAAGGAGTGCAGTTGTTTTTGGAAAAAGGTAGCTGCACGTGCTGTTTCGGAGCCGATAGTATCCGTCTGTTGCAATTGATCAATAATCTGGCGAATAATGCGATTAAGAATACCAAGCAGGGAAGTATCACGCTGGGATATACCTGCCTGCCGGATAAATGTCTGAAATTTTATGTGAAGGATACGGGAACCGGCATTGCAAAAGATAAACTGGAGAGCCTTTTCACACGCTTCGTTAAGGTGAACGATTATGTGGAAGGTATCGGTTTGGGGCTTGCCATCTGCCAAGGGCTGGTTACGAAAATGGGTGGTTCCATGCACGTGGAATCCGAATTAGGGGTCGGTTCGACTTTCTCCTTCGTGCTGCCGTCGCATGAGGGATAAAGTGATGCATTATTTATAATATTTCTTGTATATCTTGTCGAATGTACCGTTCTTGCGTATCTGTTCCAGCCAGCTGTTCAGGCTGTCGAGCAGGATAGGGGAATCTTTGCGGACTGCCCAGGATTGGAGTTGCGTGAAACTTATGTCTGTTTTGATATCTATTTCCGGGAGTTGCTTTTGGGAAAGGGCAGCCGTCTGCTGGTCGCAAACGGCATAATCGATATCTCCTTTGGCAACCATGATGGCAAGCTGTTCCCCGGAGTATAATTCGTCTTCTATCACGTAGATCGTATCGCCGATCTCATGTCCTAAGTTTTGTAGCCTGAGCTGGGCGGGAGAATCTTTTGGGATATATAGGGTCTTACCGGCCAGATCGAGTTGGTTGCGGATGGGCTTGAGCCCGTTATTGGCCGCTTCCGTCCGTTGTATCAGGACTTGCTTGTCGAGGACGATCGGTTCGGTGAACAGATATTTCTCTTTGATCTCGCTGGTGATCGGGATATTGCGGGCAACGGCATCGCAATTGTTCTCTTCAAGCATATCGAAGCTTTCGGCCAGGCTCATCTCCAAAAATATCTGTATTTCCAGACCTGATAATTGGGCGATAGCCTGGCTCAGTTCATATTGGAAACCTTCTATCGTGTCACCTGCCACATAATACCCCGATTGATTGTATTCGGTCACCAGCCGCAGGATTCCTTCTTCTTTGATCTCCGGATAATCGCGTGGGAAGACTTCAGCCTTCGGCATGGTTTTCAGGCGCCATAACATGATCATGGTTGCTACGGCGATTATCAGCAGCCCGGTGTAGACTCCTATCAGTTTCCTCGATTTCATAAGATCAGTTGTTGAATGTGACAGCCACGCCCATTTTCAGGACGAACGGATCCAGCGGATAGTGCGCCAGCGAGAAATAGTTCGGATTGACGAACTTGGAACCCAGGTTATAACCCATCACAAAGAAACGAGCCTGTTTCAGGTGGAAGTTGACGTAGGCATTGACAAGCGGGAAATTGCCGACTTTCACTTCGTCCTGTACCTGGAACTGCTGTGTGGCCGGTTCGTAATACGGGGCGTAGTAAGAAGTGTTATAATACATATTGGCTCCCAATTGCACCATCAGCACCTTTGCTACCTTGAATTTCAGATACATATTGGTATACAGGCTGATTTGAGGCAAAGGCAGTACGCTTTTGTCACTGCTCAGCTGGTAGGCCACTTCGTTTTCCCATCCGAAAGCGCGGTACATGACATCTTGTTTGATGCGGGCGTTTATCACTTGCAGATTCCCGCTTTTCTGTTCCGGCATTCCTTGTTTGTTGAAGAATACATAGTTCTGTATGCTTTCGACCCCGGCAGACAACTGTGTCCGTGTGGACTCCAGGTTGATCTTGACTCCGGCATAGATTTGCTGGATCATGTTCATATCCCGGTTATCCCACCAGAAATAGCGGGAATGGAAGTGACGCATATAGAAGGAAGGAGTGACATTCTTGATGTATCCTTCCGCACTGATCGTCGCATCTTTTTTTAATAGCTTGAATTTGGTTTGCAGGTTTCCCGTGGCCCGAAATTCCCCGATATCGTCGCCTACGACACAAAGTTCTCCACGGGCATTGTAAGTCAGAATGTTTCCCCGGCGTTTGGAGATTTCGGCTCCGATATATGTCGAGAATTCGTCATACACTTGTGTAATCGGAAATTCGATGGTGGAGGGAGAAGCGTTTAACCCGCTTCCATATTCGGGGTCGTAAGACAATCCCGGTATCTGGGCCGGCAACTGGAATTTGCGCTTGTCGAAAGTGGCAAAGGCAGTGATGCCGAACTTGGCCCAGTCTTGAAAACCTTCGCGGAGGGAAAGACCGAACGTATTGCGCAGATTCCAGTAGGAAGTGCGGTCGTCGACACCCGTGCCGTTTTCCAAACCGAATACACGCGGGTATCCATCCGGGGTCAGATAACATTCATTCAGGTTCTCGTTTGCTTCCGATCGGAAACGGCGGCGGTTGTCCTGATATTCCAGTGTATGAATGATACTGGATACGGGTATAAATACTTTCACGGGATTTCCCAGCGTGTCCACTTCCCCTTCCAGTTCGCGCTCGAATCCGAGGTTATAATGGTGGCTGAGGAAATACTGTTTGCCACGTACCCGGTTCCATGCCTTGACCGGATAGCGTGTATTGAATGCCTTGGGGTCGTCCTGGTTTCTCTCGCCGGCAAAATATTGGTCCGGGTTGGTGATAACCGAGTCGTTGGCCAAGCCTCCGTTTTCGTAATTGATGAAGTTGAAGTTGCTCAAGTAAGCGTGCGCTTCGTAGCGATCCGACTTGTAACTGCCGAAAAGGCGGTAGCTTAACAGCTTATTACCGTTATTCTTGTAATATCCGCGGCTGTAGATATAGTCCAGGTCGCCACCTACGTTGATCTTCGGACCGAAGTTCATGGTCAGCGTGCCTTTCAGCCGTTCGTTTTTGCTTTCACTTCCCCCCATAGTCGTGTACATCACGTTTGTATAAGGGATTTTCGTGTTGTAGTACTGTGCGTTCTGAGGGTCCGTGATATAATAATCGTAAGCGTCGGCAAACAGGAAATCCCGTGGTTCCTTACGTTCGGAAAAGATGCGGGTTTGTGCCGGTGACCCTGTATTGGCCAGGTAGCCGACTGCCAGCGATTCGGATTCCACCAGCGTGCTGTTGGCGAAATTCAATTTATGCGTGTCCAACGGGGCAATATAAGGATCGCCCAACAGAGGGGTTAGCCGATAGGCCGTGATACGTCTGTTGCTTATTGCTGCGCTGTCTGGAATCAGCAGGCTGTCAGGGACTTCCTGATTGGCTTTGGATAGGTTTCCGAGTGAGAATCCTTTCCGGTCTCCACCTGGTCGGCGTTGTGCATGCAGGGCCGAAGCGGATATTATCAAGAGTAATAATATGTATAGGCTATGCTTCATGAGGGGCAAAGATAGTGATAATGTACCAATATGAACAATGTGCCAATATGCCAATTAATATTAGTTATATTTTTATTGGCATATTGGCACATTTAGCTAAGCACCTTAATGGCACGTTTGCACATTGGTTATAATCTCCATACCTTTCTTGATAGCCGCCTCGTTCATCGGGATGAGCTTGTGGTGGCGTTCGGGCAGGGATTTCTTTAAGCCTAACAAAACGTTTTCCAGTTTCACCATCGGAACGATTTTCAGTAGTCCGCCGAGGATCAGCATATTGAATGCTTTCTCGTTTTTCATCTCGGTAGCCGCGTCCATCGCATCCACACGATATACACTGACATCGGTCCGTTTCACCGGTGTATGGATTCCGTATCCGTCATAAATAATGATACCGCCTTTTTTCACTTTGTTTTCGAACTTCTCCATCGAAGGTTGGTTCAGGATGATGGCAATGTCATATTCGTTCAATACGGGAGAGCTGATGCGGTCGTCGCTCAGGATGACGGTTACGTTGGCTGTGCCGCCCCGTTGTTCTGGGCCGTAAGAAGGCATCCAACTGACTTCCTTTCCTTCCATCAGGCCGGAATAAGCCAGGATCTTACCCATTGACAAAACCCCTTGTCCACCGAAACCTGCTATTATAATTTCTTGCTTCATTGCTTCAAAAATTAATAATTACTTATTATTCCTTATTCTTGAGATCTCCTAACGGATAGAACGGAAACATATTCTCTTCCATCCATTTGTTAGCTTTCTCAGGTGTCATTTTCCAACCGGACGAGCAGGTGGAAACGAATTCGACAATCGAAGTGCCTTTGCCGGCCATCGAGTTTTCGAATGCCTTGCGAAGCATCTTTTTAGCCTTGCGGACGGCTGCCGCGGTCTGTACGCTCTGGCGGGTGACCAGGCAGGTCCCTTCCAGTTGTGCAAGCAGGTCGCCGATCTTCAAAGGATAACCGTTTAGGGCGATATTACGGCCATACGGACAGGTTGCAGTCGGCATTCCTTCCAGTGTGGTAGGGGCCATCTGACCGCCTGTCATACCATAGATGGCATTGTTGACAAATACGATCACGATATTTTCTCCACGGTTGGCAGCATGGATTGTTTCGGCGGTACCGATGGCAGCCAAGTCGCCGTCGCCCTGGTACGTGAACACCATCTTGCCCGGATTCAGTCGCTTGACGGCTGTCGCGATGGCAGGCGCACGTCCGTGGGCCGCTTCGATCCAGTCGATATCCAGATAGTTATAGGCAAAAACGGCGCATCCGACGGGAGAGATGCCGATCGTTTTATCTTCCATCCCCATTTCGGCGATCACTTCGGCAATCAGCTTGTGTATCACGCCGTGGCTGCAACCGGGACAGTAGTGCATGGGATTTTCATTCATCAACCTGGGTTTTCCATATACCAGGTTTTCCGGTTTTATTATTTCGTTAATTTCCATACTATGAATAATTTTTCAATGTGCTTATATTAATAATGTGGTAATTTGCCAATGTGCCAGTTAAGGAATGCGTCAACAACAATATGGATTGGCACATTGTCTGATTGGCACATTGCCACATTATTAACTTATAAATCTCATCAGATATTGAACCAAGCGGAAACAGATCGCCGCGCCACCGCAATACAGGAATGGCAGCCGGTTTTCAGGGAAGGCGAAGTAGCAAACAACTGCTGCCACTGCCAAAACCATGAATAACCAGGTCAATATCGTATCAATTTTACTTCCGCGAATCATCGTTGTTAATTTATGATTTATGAATTATGTATTACAAATCAATCATAATTCAAAATTCTTTTTCAGCGCATTCAGCACTTCATCCGGCGTGAACACGATACCTCCGAGACGGCCGAAATGTTCAACCTTTACTTTGCCGTTTACGGCCAGACGTACGTCTTCGACCATCTGTCCGGCGTTCAGTTCGACGGAAAGCATGCCCTTTACTTTCTCGGCATAAGCGGCGATCGCTTTTGTCGGGAACGGCCACAAAGTGATGGGACGGAGCAAGCCGAGCTTGATGCCTTCCGCACGTGCTATTTCCACCACCTTCTGGCAGATACGGGCAGAAGAACCGAAAGCGATCAGCAGATATTCGGCATCTTCGCACTGGAACTCTTCGTAGCGGACTTCATTTTCTTCGATCTTCCGATATTTAGCTTGGAAGCGGATGTTGTTTTCCTCCATCTTTGCCGGGTCCAGCTCCAGTGAAGTAATGACATTCGGTTTACGGCCGGCTGTCTTTCCCTGTGTGGCCCACGGGCATTCGGCTATGATTTCTTCCTCTGTACGGCGTGTATGGAAAGGAGGCAATACCACTTTTTCCATCATCTGCCCGATGATGCCGTCTGCCAGAATAATGGCCGGATTACTGTATTTGAAAGCGAGTTCGAAACCCAGTCCGACAAAGTCCGCCATTTCCTGTACGGAAGAGGGAGCGAGCGTGATCAGGCGGTAGTCGCCATGTCCGCCGCCTTTGACGGTCTGGAAATAGTCTGCCTGGCTGGGCTGGATTGTCCCCAGGCCGGGACCGCCACGCATCACGTTCACGATCAGACAGGGCAGTTCGGCTCCTGCGATATAAGATATACCTTCTTGTTTCAGACTGACACCGGGGCTGGACGAGGAGGTCATCACACGTTTGCCCGTACCTGCACCTCCATATACCATATTGATGGCTGCCACTTCACTTTCAGCCTGTAGCACGACCATTCCGGTTGTTTCCCACGGCATTTCGGCCATCAGGGTTTCGAGTATCTCCGACTGCGGAGTGATCGGGTAGCCGAAGTAACCGTCCACACCGTAGCGGATAGCCGCATGGGCGATGGCTTCGTTACCCTTCATTAATTTTACTTCTTCTGCCATACCTTATATTTAATTGTCAATTGACAATTGACAATTTTGTTTTGTGATTAATATTCTGATTCCTTTTTCTGTTTGTTAAATTGTCAATTGTGCATTGTCAATTGTCAATTCTCTTCTTGTAGATGGTCAAACAACCGTCCGGACAAACCAACCCGCAGCTTGCACAACCGATGCAGTCATCGGGGTTTTTCATGTACACATAATGGTATCCCTTGTTGTTTACTTCACGCGGGTGCAATTCGAGAACATCCGACGGGCAGGCTACTACGCAGAGGTTACATCCTTTGCATCGCTCTGTGTTTACAACAACAGCTCCTTTTATCTTCGCCATAATTTATTATATTTAAAAACTAATGTAACACTAACTATCTCATTTGCGACTGCCAAAGGTAGTAAAAACTTTACAGAAAGAGCCTTTTTTAGAAACTGTTTTGATTATTTCACCTCGAACGATATTGTCTTTCGATTGCCCTGGTCGTCGATCAGCGTCAGGCGATGTTTGCCGGGGGAAGCGGAGAAGCTGATCTGGTGGTGGTCTGTCGTTTCGCCGGCATACGTGTCGTCGAGATGCCAGTAGAGGATGGCATCCGGACGGGCGTGGGCAGCTTTGAAGACAAACTGCTCCCGTTTGCCGGAGAAGCCTTTCGGAAGATAAAGGATGGCGTTATGCTCCGGATAGATCAGTTCGATCTGCCGGCCCCTGTCTTCGCCGCATCCCGGTTTGACAGGAGGCAGGGGAGCGTAGTCGATATGATAGTTCCGGTAATAATATTCTTCGGAAGGAGGCAGTACGAACCACGGGCGTGCGATCATCCGGCCGACCGATTCGCACGAGCTGTTCACCCGGAAACGGCTGTCCGCAGAAAGATGGACAAGCCGGTGGTAGGGGCAGACTTCCGTCTTGTCGGCCGAGCGCGGCATGTAGAGTGTGTCTACCCGGTCACAGATAGCGGATGCCTTGTGCCCGCTGAGACGGCAGATGGCCATCGGGAGGAGTTCGTCGTAAGGCATGTCGAACCAGCCGCTTCCCGGAAGGAGCGAGAACAGGTCGAAGAGGACGGGAGCGGCATTGCCCACGCCTGTCAGTCCCGGCCGGCCTTCTCCCGAAGCGTTGCCCACCCATACGCCGACCGTATAGCGCGGGGTTGTCCCGATCGCCCAGGCGTCCCGTCCGCCATAGCTCGTCCCCGTTTTCCAGGCCACCTGCTTCATGGAGCCGAACTGCTGCCAGTCCGCCTCTTCTTCAGGGCGGTTCAGCGCCGACATCGCTTCGAAGGCGAACCAGATGGAGGCGGCGGAGAGGAGCGGTTTGTCCGTCAGCCTTCTGTCGGCGACGGATCGGACCGGATCGGCCGGAGGAGCCGGGAAAGGAGTGAGCGGATGGATATCCGCCGGGTCATACCGCCCGTTGTAAGTCCGGTAATGTGCGAGCGTACGCGCCAGTGAAGCATACATGCCGGTGAGGTCCCATAACGTCCCTTCGGCGCCTCCCAGGATCAGCGAAGCCCCGTAATGTTCTTCGGAAAAGCGCAGCGTGGTCATGCCCGCCTTTTTCAGCAGCGACATGAACCGCCCCGTGTTGTAGGCCGAAAGCATCCGTACCAGCGGGACGTTGAGCGAACGTTCGATCGCCCGGTGTGCCGGGACCGCCCCGTAGAACGTCTTGTTGTAGTTTTGCGGCGAGAAGCCGTTCAGGTTCAGGGGAACGTCTGAAACGAGCGTACCGGGGAGCAGTTGCCCGTCGTGCAGCATGGCGGCATAAAGAAAGGGCTTCAGGATGCTGCCCGTGCTGCGTGGCGAAGTGATGATGTCTACCTGGTTCCCTTTGCGGGCGTCGGCCTTGAAAGTGACGTTTCCCGCATAGGCCAGCACCTCGCCCGTTTCGGCATCGGCGATGAGGGCGGCCAGGTTATGGATGTGGTTGGAGGCGTAGTCGCGGGCGTAGCGGTTGACGATCTCCTGTGTCTGGCGTTGCAACATCCGGTTGACGGAGGTCGTGATGCGCGTTCCCGGAGCGTCGGCCGCCAACCGTTCGAGCAGGTGAGGGGCTTTGTCGGGCAGAGGCACGGGCGCTTCGGGAAGCGGTTCGAGGAGCGACAGCCCGTATTCGGTTTCGTCCAGTATCCCTCTCTCCTTCAAGGCGGTCAGGAGCTTGTCGCGTTTGGCTTTCAGCCGTGCCCGGTTACGTCCGGGATGGATCAGGGCGGGCGAGTTGGGCAGGACGGCGAGTGTGGCGCTTTCGGCCCACGAGAGGTCGGCGGCGCTTCGCCCGAAATAGCGCCAGGCCGCCGTCTCGATGCCTACCACATTCCCTCCGAACGGGGCGTGCGAGGCATAGAAGTTCAGGATCTGATGTTTGTCGAAGGCTGTTTCCAGGAGAAGGGCATAGCCGGTTTCGACCATTTTTTCATACAGGGTACGGTCGCGGTTGCCCCGCGCGATCCGTGCCAGCTGCATGGTGATCGTGCTCCCCCCGCTGACGACCTTGCCCCGGCTGAGGTTGATCCGCATGGCTCGGACGATGGCAACCGGGTCTACTCCTGGATGCCGGAAGAAACGTTTGTCTTCGTAGGTCAGCAGGCAGGTCACGAATTTGCCGGGAAGACTGTCTGCCGGAGGGAAACGCCATTGCCCGTCCGGTGCGATCCGTGCCCCTAACAACTGCCCGTCGGAAGAATAGAGCAGGGTGGAGCAGGCCTCCGGAAAGAGTGTCCGGGGGGCGGTCAGATGCAGGACCGTTCCTATCAGCAGCTTTATGAAAAACAGGTGGAAGACAATCATTCGCCATTTGGTTTTACTCCTCTAAGTTAGTCATTATTTTCGCGATTTCCAACCATATTTCCTTGAATTTTTCTTCGTCCGTGTGCTGGCTGAGGGCATTTGCGAGGCGGAAGAACCAGTGGAGCGTCGTTGCCGGCTTCAGCCCCTTTTAAAGTCTATGTAGATACGTTTGCTGATGTGGGCCGATTGGCAGAGGGTGTCGATGCTGATGCCCTCTTCGATCCTTTTCTTGTCGATGAATTCGGCAACTTGGCTGATTAGGCCGGGATTTTTGAAGTCTTTTGTCATGATATGAGTTATAATTAGTTAAATAGCAGGAAGTTTTCGGTTGTCCGGTTCCCTTATGTGGGAACTTTTGTTTGCCGGATAGTCCGTATTTTTATGCTGCTTATGACAGCGAGTGCAAATGTATAATTAATTTTAATAGTATTATGGAAAAATCTTTCAGCCTGTTTGCCAATTTCAAGCAAACAACCCCATCGGAGATCACGTTGGACCGTGTTTACCGGCTCATCACTACCGACTCCGACTTGCGTGACCGTACCGAGAAATTCCGCTTCTACCTCCGGGTAGGAAACAAGCAAATGTCGGCCTGCGAAAAGACTTCATGCCCCGCCTTCACTCCCGCCGTGCGATGCGAAGGAGGCAGGAAGCGCATGCATATTAAGGCTTATACCGGTTTGAGCCTTTGCGATTTGGATCATATACCGGAAGAACGGATGGCGGAGGCTTTTGCGGCGGTCTGTGCCGACCCCCATGTCCTTTTGGCCTACCATACGATCAGCGGACGAGGGCTGCGCGTCATTTACGCTTTTCTCTTTGAAGACGGCAGTTCCGTCGCGGACGCCGACCCTGCCGATCGGAAGACGCTCCGGGTCTACCAGGAGGGCTACCGACAGGGTAACGAACTTTTCGCCCGCCTCGCCGGGCTGGAATACGACAGCAGTTGCAAGAATCCCGAACGGATCAGCGGTACGGCTTATGATCCGGACGCCTATTACAATCCGGAAGCCCTGCCGCTCCAGGTCAAGCTGCCGCCTGCTCCCTCCGCGAAACCGGGTCGGCCGAAAGGACAGAAGGCGAAACCGGGACGCTATACCGCAACGGCGGGCAAGGCGGCCGAGGTGTCCGGAAAACGGCTGGAGGACGAAGGAATCCGCTATGAGCCGGGCCACCATAACGAATATGTCATGCGCACCGGCTACCTCTTCAACCTCTATGGCGTGCCGGAGGCGGAGGCCGTCGCATGGGCGATCGAGGCGTTTGCCGATTATGGCGCGGAGAACGTCGGGAGCACCTTCCGTTCCTGCTACGCGGGAGAGGAGGAGCATGGCTCCGTGCGCCTGCCCCGGAGCGCTGGCGGCAAAGGCAGATGGGAGGCAGACGAGGCGAACAAGCCGGCCGAGGTGGAGGCGATCGAGGCGTTCCTGTTTTCGCAGGCGGAGTTCCGCCACAATGTCATCACGCACCATTGTGAAATCCGCTGGACGGAGGAGGCCGGCTTCCTGCCGCTGACAGACCGTGACGTGAATACGCTTTGGGGGCGGATGAACAAAACGGTGGGACGCGTCTATCTGACGGATATATACAATGTGATACATTCCGAGTTCGTCCCCCTCTTCAACCCTTTCCAATCCTATTTCGACCATTTGCCATCATGGGACGGCGTGAGCGACCCTATCGGCGACCTGGCCGATACGGTGCATGTCAAAAGCGACCAGGCGGAGTTTAGGGACTATTTCCGGAAATGGTTTGTCGGCATATTGCCCGCGCTGCTCGACGATACGGTCGTGAACCATGAGATCCTGGTCCTTATCGGCGAACAGGGGCTTTACAAAACCACCTGGTTCAACTTCCTGCTGCCACCCGAACTGCGCTGCTATTTCTATACGAAGACGAACAGCGACCGCTTGAATAAGGACGATCTCTTTTCGCTTACCGAATTCGCCCTGATCTGCTTCGAGGAGCTCGACGGCATGCGGCCTGCCGAGTTGAACCAGTTGAAGGCGATGGTCACCATGCCCTACGTCAACGAGCGGGCGGCCTACGGGCGCAACAAGGAGCGCCATCCGCATATCGCTTCGTTTTGCGGCACGGGCAATAATGTCCAGTTCCTGACCGACCCGACCGGCAACCGCCGCTGGTTGCCTTTCGAGGTGTCGCAGATCCGGGATCCGCATCAGCATGCCATCCCTTACGAGCTGGTCTACAGCCAGGCCTATGCTTTGTGGAAAAGCGGTTTCTGCCACTGGTTCTCGCAGGAGGAGATACGGGTGCTGAACACGCATAACAGCCGCTTCGAAGTCCCCAACCTCGAAGAAGACCTGATCCGTACTCATTTCCGCAAACCGTTCGAGGGCGAGGCGGGCATCTTCGTCACGGCGGCCGATATCCTGGAGCAGATCAGTTCATGCCTGCGTTACCCCCTGAGTCCGAATAAAATCGGGCGTATCATGGCGGGGCTGGAGTTCGAATCGATCCGGTATAAAGGGAAAAGGGGCTATATCACTGTGAAAAAGACCGGGGAGGATATCGACAGGGAACGGAGATCCGGCGCTTTGGGATTGTGATTTTTTGCTTCCGGCCCGTTTTTTTGACACAATTGGCACATTTGACATAGGGTTGTAGAAATATATATACGCGAGATAAATAATTAATTATTTAATATACCTATGTAGGTATATATACCAGAATATATATTATTACCTATATATAGTTTAGCAACCCTATGTCAAATGTGCCAATTGTGTCAAATCCCGCAAGGTCCGTCTTCCGGCATTTCCATGATTGCCGGCCCGCGTTCCTACAAACGTCGGCCCGCATTCCTGCAAATGCCGGGCGGCAATCATGGGAATGCCGGGCGGTGTGGCAGGGTTATAGCTTCCCGATCTCTTCGGCCGTCAGCCCCGTGCAGCTTGAAATGGCGGCGGCATCCATGCCCATCCGCTTCATGTTGGCGGCGGTCTGGTGCAAGGCTTTCGCTTCACCTTTTGCGAGACCTTCTGCGAGGCCTTCTGCCTTTCCTTCTGTGAGCCCTTCCCACTTGGCATTCTCGATGGCGTCTTCCAGGATCACGACGTTGGTGAGGTGCTCTTCGTAGGCGTGGCGTTCCCCGCGTGTCATGGAGTCGTATTTCAGTTTCTCGCGGGCTTCGCGGAGGCCTGGGGCGGTCGTGTCCGGACGGATCGTGCCGTCTTTCAGGTATTCGATCCATTCGTCGAGCGGGGTGCTTGCTACCTTGTCGAACTCGTTCACGCGGATCAGGATGTATTCGGGGAAGATCTCGGACGGCAGGCGGGGAATGACGGCATCGCGTTCGCGCATGTTGATACGCAGGAGGTCGCCGGTATGCACGCCAACGAAATGGTTTTGCCCGTGATAGAAATAGTCCGTTCCGACACCGAGGTCGAAATAGAGGATGCTGATGGAATACACCTTCTTCACTTTCTGGTAGCTTTCGCCCAGGGAGATATGCTCGGTGATGGCCTTGGCTACGCCGTAGAGGATACGTTCGAGATAGTGTATTTCGCGGGTGTTCTGCACCTCGACGAGAATGATCTCCCCCTTGCTGTTGAGCGCCTTGATGTCGACACGGTTGAACTTGTCGTCGGCACTTCCCTGGTTGCTTTCGCTTTCAAGGATTTCGACGGTCTTGATCTCTTCGTTCAGCATGACGGTCAGGAAACCGTCGAGCACGTCGAAGTTAGCCTTCTGCCGCAACAAGCGTTTGATGGCCCAATCGAAACGGATATACCGGTCTTGTAACTCTATTCTTTCTTTCTCTGCCATGATTTTAGGATCTTGATCTTCCATAGTTAATGTTTTTTCTATTTGTTATGTGATTCACAAATGTAGGTATTATTCATGAACAGGCAACGGAACAACCGGAAAGTTTTGTGCAATATCCTATGGTTCTCCCAGATATTCGAAAATCAGTGCCACCTGCCGGGAGGTGAAGAGCCGTTGTTTCGTGTAGTAGCCGGTCTGTCGCAACGCTTCCGTGAGCGGGCGGTTCAGGCGTATCCAGGCGGCGAGCCGGTTCAGTGCGGCCTGGGAGGTGATCTCCGGTGCATAGGCCTGTGCCAGTTCGCTCTTGCTGTAGGGACGGATTTTCATGATTTTTCTGTTTGATTGTATGGTTATAAAGATACGGAAAAAATCTGGGATACGGAAGTGTTTCTGCTCATGAATCGGTTATATATCTAACCTTATTCATGGTTGGCTCACACTGTCTCATCCTGTCTCCCGATCGCCTTTTGCGCCTGCCGTATCTTTGTCTCAGAGATTAATAGCAGAGAAGTATTCATTAAAAAAAGTAAGGTTATGCCATTAAATTACAGTATTGTTTTGTTGGGCAATCCGCGTAAGCCGGACGATCCGAAGAAAGCCTACGCCCGTTCGCAGGTCAGCAAGGAGCTTACGTTGAAAGGGCTTTCGCAACGTGTCGCGGCCCAGACGACCGTGAGTCGTGCGGATGTTTCAGCGGTGTTGATCAGTGTGGTCGAGAATATGATCGAGGCCCTGCGCGACGGGGAGCAGGTTGATTTCGGCGAGTTGGGCAAGTTCCGTTTGCAGGCGACCAGCCGGGGAGCCGATAGCGCGGAGGTGTTTACTGCCACCAATATCACCGGAGTCAATATCCAGTTCGTTCCCGGCGACGATCTGAAAAAGATCTTCAACGGTATGAGTTTCAATCCCGTACCCAGCCGTGCATCCGTACGTGCCGTACTCCGTGCCGAGAAAGCAGGCGAGACGACGGTCGACCTGTCGAAGAAACCGAACGAAGGAGGTGGGAGCGGAGGCGAAGATGACCGGCCGGGAGAACTTTAAGCAATTGATAATTGACAATTAAAAGCAAGAGAAAAGCGTAGGGCGGGACCCTGCCCCATGCTTTTCAAATCATAAATCATAAATCTCATCATGGAACAAAAAAACGAAAAGAAATCTGTCTGGGGAGTGCTCCTCAAAGTGATCATCGCCGTAGCCAGCGCCATTGCCGGTGCGCTCGGCATAAGCGCCTGCTCGTTATGACGGCGGGATGTTTCTATCAGAATTATCGGGAGGTACGCCTCCTGATAATTCATTGCAGCGCGACGCGCTATGACCGCGATTTCCCGGTGGAGGCCTTGCGGGCTTCACACAAGGCGAGAGGATTTGCCGATATCGGCTATCATTTCTATATCACCCGCGACGGCTATCTCCACCGTTGCCGTCCCGTCAACCAGATCGGCGCACATGCAGCCGGGTGGAACGACCGGAGCATCGGCATCTGTTATGAAGGCGGTCTCGATGAGGCGGGAACCCCTTCCGACACCCGTACCTACGCCCAGAAATGTTCGCTGCTCGACCTGCTCCGCCAGCTCCGGCGGGACTATCCGGAGGCGAAGATAGTGGGGCATTGCCAACTGAGTCCTTACATCCGCAAGGCCTGCCCTTGCTTCGACGCCAGGGAGGAGTATGCGGGATTGGAAGAGGAAGTGTCAAGAAAATAGACAGTGGTGTCTAATTATTAGACAGTCTGTTCGAATTGTTGGATATCTATTTTATTGATTATTTGCCTATTATGCTATTTGGCATATTTTTTGTTATTATTGAAGCAAAACAGTTGGATATGAAAACGATTTTGCGAAATTTCTTTAGTGTGCTCCGCCGGTTCAAGACGGCTTCTGTTTTGAATGTGCTGGGGTTGAGCATTGCTTTTGTGGCGTTTATGCTCATTATGATGCAGGTGAATTATGATTATACGTTCGACCGCAGCCACCCGAACGCCGATGCTATCTTCCGGGTGGATATCGTGCACGGAAGCAAAGGGTCGCAAGCCATTATCTGCCGTCCGTTCGCGCGGGCGTTTACCGGGTCTTCGCCTCTTATAGAGGAAGGATGCCTTTTGAGTGCTTGGACCGAAAGCCGTTTTTTCTATATAGAGGATGGCGGACAGCGGACGAGCTACAAGGAAGATGCGTGGAACGTGACTCCCGGAGTCTTGGAAGTGTTCCGTTTCGATATGCTCGAAGGAAGCGAGCGCTCTTTGGATGAGCCCAATAGCGTAGTCCTTCCGGAAAGCATGGCGAGAAAGATCTTCGGTGACGAATCGGCGGTAGGCAAGCAACTGATCTCTGCCAATCCTATGGAAGATGCGAAAATCGTGAAAGGCGTGTATAAGGATTTTCCCCGTAACTCTGCTTTGAAGAACGTCATGTACACGTCGATGAGTCCGAAGGAAAACTATGATAACTGGGGAAACTGGAATTATTTTTTCTTTGTCCGTCTGGGCGAGGGGATGGATAAGGCTGAGGTGTTGGACAATTTCAAGCGTAATTTTAATGCGAAGGAAGCCTTCGGCAATGAGTTCGAATGGGGGGAGGAGAATAGCTTGGATCTCCGCCTGACCTCTTTGCCGGATGTCCATTTCCTGAATAACGTGGATTTCGATTCGATGCCGAAAGCGAGCCGCCAGACGTTGCTGGTACTTTTCTCCATCGCTTTTGTCATCCTTATTATCGCCGGTATCAATTTTACCAATTTCAGCACGGCGCTGACTCCTATGCGCATCAAGAGCATCAACACGCAGAAGGTGTTGGGCAGTTCCGACCGTACGTTGCGTGGAAGTTTGTTGGTAGAGGCGGTCTGCGTCAGTCTGTTTGCTTATCTGCTTTCGCTTCTTTTCTTATACATAATCCCCAAAACACCGGTAGTCTCGCTGGTGGATGCCGACATCTCGTTCGGGGCGCAGCCGATGATCATTGCCGGCACGGCCGTGATCGCGGCGATCGTGGGAGTGCTGGCCGGCCTTTATCCTTCCTACTATGTCACCTCTTTCCCGCCGGCATTGGTGTTGAAAGGAAGTTTCGGCCTCTCGCTTGCCGGGCGCCGGATGAGGAGCGTGCTGGTGGGGGTCCAGTTTGTGGCTTCTTTCATCCTGATTATCGGCTCTTTGTTTATGTACCTGCAAAATCATTATATGCAGAATGCGCCGTTGGGATATGACAAGGAGGAGATGATTATCGTGCACCTGAATGATAATATCAATAAGAACCGGGATGCTTTCACGGACCGGTTGAAATCGTTCTCCGGCGTGGAGGATGTGACCTATTCCCAATTCCTGCTTTCGAGCCAGGACCAGTACATGGGATGGGGGCGTGACTATAATGGGAACAACATCAATTTCCAGTGTCTTCCTGTTTCTTCTTCTTTCCTGAAAGTGATGGGGATAGAGGTCAAGGAAGGCCGTGATTTCCGTCCGGAAGACGATCAGAAGGAGACGGGTTGCTATATATTCAACGAAAAGGCGAAGGCGCAGTACGAATTGAAGTTGAACGAAAAGATCGACGGTGACGAGATCATCGGTTTTATCCCGGATATCAAGTTCGCCTCATTCCGCCAGGAAGTTACCCCGATGGCTTTCTATCTTTGGGGCAAATACCAGTGGGGGCAGGAAGGCAACTATTATAATACCGCCTATGTGAAGTTCAAGGCGGGAAGCGACCTTCGCTCCGGAATGGAGCATGTGCGCGAGTCGCTGGAAAAGTTCGATTCGGAGTATCCTTTTGTGGTCCGTTTCTATGACGAGGTTTTACAGCATACCTACGAAAAGGAATTGAAGATCGGTTCTTTGATCACCTTGTTCAGCCTTGTCGCTATCTTTATCTCGATTGTGGGCGTGTTCGGCCTTGTCGTGTTCGAAAGCGAATACAAGCGGAAAGAGATCGCCGTGCGCAAGGTGTTGGGATCGACGACGGGAGAAATCTTGTATATGTTCAATGTGAGCTACTTCTGGATTTTGCTGATATGCTTCGTCTTCGGTGCTCCGGTCGCCTGGTACGGCGTACACCGTTGGCTGGAGAATTTCGCCTACCGTACGCCGATGTATTGGTGGGTGTTGCCGCTGGCTTTCCTGGCCGTAGGCGTGATCACGTTTATGACGGTGACGTACCAGAACTGGCATGTCGCTAACGAAAATCCGGTAAAGAACATAAAATCAGAATAAAATCAAAAAAACATAATTCAGAAAGTCATGATAAAGATCGAAGGTTTAAGTAAGTTTTTCCGTACGGAAGAGGTGGAGACGATTGCATTGAATAATGTTTCCCTGGAAGTGAAAGATGGCGAGTTTGTGGCTATCATGGGACCTTCCGGATGTGGCAAATCTACATTGCTGAATATCTTGGGGCTGCTGGACAATCCGACTTCGGGCGATTATTACCTGGCAGGCAAGGAAGTCGGGCATCTCAAGGAGAAGGAGCGTACGCAGGTCCGCAAAGGCAACATCGGTTTCGTGTTCCAGAGTTTCAACCTGATCGACGAACTGAACGTGTTCGAAAACGTGGAACTCCCGCTTACCTACCTGAAAGTAAAAGCCGGCGAGCGTAAGCAGATGGTGAACGATATCCTGAAAAGGATGAACATCAGCCACCGCGCGGGTCATTTCCCGCAGCAGCTTTCCGGGGGACAGCAGCAGCGTGTGGCCATCGCACGTGCTGTCGTTTCGAATCCGAAGATCATCCTCGCCGATGAGCCGACCGGTAACCTGGACTCGAAGAACGGAGCCGAAGTGATGCAATTGCTCACCGAACTGAACCGGGAAGGGACCACGATCGTCATGGTGACTCACTCCAAGCACGATGCCAGTTTCGCCCACCGGATCATCAATCTGTTCGACGGAAGCATCGTCTCGTCGGTGAACGAGTTTATCTGAGGTGCAGAAGAAAGAACAGGAAGCCGTTTGATTTTTTTTCAAACGGCTTTTTGTATGATTTCCAGAATAAAATCATACCTTTGGAGCAATCTAAATTTAATAGACCATGATCAATAGAAGAAACTTTTTGAAAAACGCGTCCCTGTTTACGTTGGGTGGCCTGATGGCCGGTAAGGTAGGGAATGCCGTTGCAGCGCAGCCTGCGACATCTGCCGCTTTCGAAGCGACGGCGGCCAAGAACATCGGTTTACAAATCTATTCTTTAGGCGACGAGCTCTACAAGGATGTTCCGGGAGGAATGAAGAAGTTGAAAAAGATGGGGTATCAGACCATCGAACTTGCCGGTTATGGGAAAGGCAAGATCCGTGATATCGAATTGATGGATTTCAAGAAGATGGCGGATGATGCCGGCATTACGATTCTGAGTTCGCATGTGAATCCTCCTGTTCGCGAATACACGAAAGACAACCTGAATACAATAAAGGAATACTGGAAGAAGACGGCTGACGACCATGCCAAGTTAGGAGTGAAATATCTGGTGCAGCCCGGCCAGCCCAGTACCCGTAACGTGGAAGAAACGAAATTTGTTTGTGAAGTCTTCAACGAAGCCGGAAAGATCGTGAAAGCGGCCGGCATACCGTTCGGTTACCACAATCACGACATGGAATTTGCCAAGGTGGTTCCCGGCGGCACGGAAATGAAGTTCGGACGCCATAACAAAGGCGAAAAAGTGTATGACATCTTCCTGGCGAATACGGACCCGTCATTGGTTTTCTTTGAGATGGACGTTTACTGGGCCGTGATGGGCCAGCAGGACCCGGTCGAGTATATCACGAAATATGCAGACCGTATCAAAGTGCTCCATATCAAAGACCGCTATGTCCTGGGGGATTCCGGCATGATGAACTTCGAGCAGATATTCAAGCATTTCTATGCAAACGGCCATAAGGACTATTTCGTTGAAATGGAAGGTACAGGCAGCGGACATCAGTTCGAAGGCGTGAAGAAAAGTGCCGATTACCTGCTGAAGTCTTCGTTTGTAAAGTAAGCAGACACGGAAGCATTAATAGAGTAAGAGGTGTGTCGAAACTATCCTGTTCCCGCGCTTGACGCGGGATCGCATTAAAACCAGCCCTATAAAAGTCTGATTGATAAGGTCTGTCCTTTTGCATCCCCGCATCAAGTGCGGGGACAAGGAGATTTTGACACACCTTCCTATATGTTATGTCCGGAAATCTTCCGCGTCCACTTTTGCAACTTCTGTGCCTGCCTTATAACGCCTCTTTGATCTTTTCAACCATATCCTGGTATTCCGCATCCGTCAAGTATACTTTTTGCGGGTTCATGGTAAATGTTCCGCCGAAGTCAGGGCCTCCTTCATATTTCGGGGCCAGGTGGAAATGAAGGTGCGACAGTTTATCCGAATAAGCGCCGTAATTGATCTTTTGTGGATTGAATACTTTCTGCATCGCGCGGGTCACCCGTACGACATCGGCCATGAATGCGTTCCGTTCTTCGTCGCTGAGCATGTTCAAGTCGTGTACGTGGTCTTTGTAGGCAACCAGGCAACGCCCGCGATACGTTTGTTCCTTGAACAGGAACAGTCTGGATACCGAGAGAGGAGCGATTTCGATCATCAGCTCGTGTAAAGTCTGATTGTTCTGGCAATACAGACAATCTTTGGGATCACTTAAATTCATATTTTATTAGATTTCATTAATGATGTGGCTAAATTAACAATTAAAATGGAGATTGGAAGAGGTGTGCCACATTTATTGTAGAAAAAATACACGGACTTCTACACTTTTTCCCATGTTTTATGGTTGGGTATCCGATGGTTTGCTCTTTTTCTACCCCTTATTTTGTAAGCTCTGGGACACTTTATCATGTTTTTGGCATGCTGTTGTGGTACGATCCTTGTACTTGTTTGATCAGATTGAATAAAGGTTTTAGTAATCACTTAGGTATTAATTTTTAAATTGTTAGAGTCATGAAAAAGATTGTTTTAATGGTAGCGGTAGTAGCATGTGTGGCATTCGCATCACAAGGTGTACAGGCATCGACTGTACAGGTATCAGTCGAAAACGTAATGCAGGACGATTTTGTGAAAATCGAGGTAAAGGAACTTCCCCAGGCCGTGCAGGATGCAATCGCCAAGTCTTACGAGGGCAGTACGGTGAAGGAAGCCTATGTTGCCGGTGCCGACGGTGCTAAGAAGTATAAAGTCGTCCTTGTCGACAAAGATCAGAAGGAACAGACGGTTGTTCTGAATGAGAAGGGCGAGGTAATCGAGTAAGTATGTATCTATCTCCCGATACTGTTTTCTAATAAAATTTTAAATAAGAGTTAGTGAAACTTATCGACACATGAAGCCGTTCTGTCTGCGAAGATAGAATGGCTTTTTTTATATATTAATTAGATTTATTTTCATCTTGTTAGATGTGAGAGTTCGAATAATTCATATCTTCGCCTCTCTAATCAATCGCTGTGTATATAGCAAATGGAAATATTTATTATTATCGGTCTTATCTTATTGAACGGCCTTCTTTCTATGTCGGAAATTGCTTTGGTGTCAGCTCGTAAGGCTCGTCTTGAGCTGGAAGCAAAACGTGGAAACAAATCTGCCAAGACTGCTTTGAAGCTGGCAAACGAACCGGACCGGTTTCTCTCTACCATCCAGATCGGGATTACGCTTATCGGTATTCTGACCGGTTTGTATTCGGGCGAGGCTTTTGCCTATGACCTGGCCGAGCATGTCCGCCGCATTCCTTTTCTGGAACCTTATGCGTTGGGAGTTTCCAAAACCACTATTGTCGTGATCGTCACTTATCTGACATTGATTATGGGCGAGCTGGTCCCCAAACGTATCGGTATGGGCTATGCTGAGCGTGTGTCGATGCTCGTTGCCAAACCGATGAATTTCCTTTCGCTGGTCGCCTCGCCTTTCGTGTGGCTGTTATCCAAGAGTACGGCGTTGACCGTCAGACTGATCGGAACCGATGCGACTGAAGAAAACAAGGTGACGGAGGAGGAGATCAAGGCGATTGTCAAAGAAGGCTTTGATGTCGGCGAAGTGCAGGAAGTCGAGCAGGACATCGTGGAACGCGTGTTCAATCTGGGCGACCGTAATGTCGGTTCTATCATGACACACCGCAGCGAGCTTGTCTGGCTGGACCTGACGGACAGTATCGAGCAGATACGCGAGAAAGTCCAGGAAAATCTTTTCAACATCTATCCGGTTGCTGCCGGAAAGTTTGACGATATCAAAGGCGTCGTCTATCTGAAAGACTTGTTCGGCCGTATCGACGAGCCGGATTTCTCTTTGTCGCAGGTGATTCGTCCGGCGGAGTTTATGCCGGAAAACCAGAGTGTGTATAATGCGTTGGAACAGTTCAAGCAGGCACGTGTGAAATATGGCATCGTCACGGACGAGTTCGGAGGCATCCAGGGGATCGTCACCTTGAAAGATATCATGGAAGGTCTGATCGGGCAGGTTCCCGATGTGGGGGAAGAGGCCGAGATCGTCGAGCGGTCCGACGGGACCTGGCTGGTGGACGGGCAGTACAACTTCTATGACTTCCTTGAATATTTCGACATGGAAGATTTGTATGCCGAGCATGACTATAATACGCTCAGCGGCCTGATCCTGGAGATTCTGGAACGGGTTCCGAAGACCGGTGAGAAATTGAGCTGGTTGAACTTCGAATTCGAGATCGTCGATATGGACGGCGCCCGTATAGATAAGGTTTTGGTTTCCAAGATACCTCAGAAAGAATAAACCGGCGTCAGATATCTGCCAGCCTGTGCAACACTTCCATCTTGCCGAAAAGGATGAGCAGATCACCTTCTTCGACTCTCAGGTCTCCGGTGATTTTGTCGATGACGGAGTATTGGGTTTGTTTTAACCCGATCAGGTTGCGTTCTGTCTTGGGGTGTTCGATGCCGACAAGGCGCACTCCGAAATTCTCTTCCAGGTCTATGGTCTGCAGGGTCTGTCCGACAAAGGTGACAGGTGCTTTTATCTTGTAGAGATGGTGTGTGTCCGTCACTCTGTACCATTGTTTGAAGAGTTCCCCAAGTAAGGATTGGGATGCGTACATACCGGCGAAATCATCTTCCGGAGTGATGATCTCCGCTACACCGATCGAACGGATCACTGCCTCGTGGATGGGAGAAATCCCTCGTACGATCAGTTTGTTCACATCTAAGTTCTTTAGCAGGGCTACAGTCTGTATGGAGGTCCCGAAGTCCTTGCCGAAGGTGACGAAGATGGCATCCATCTCGTTCAGTGGTAGCGTGTTCAAGGCGTCTTTGTCCGTCGTGTCGAGGCTGATTGCTCCGGATATGGTGTGTTTGACCGCTTCGGTCTTGTGCGGGTTGATATCTACGCCGATCACTTCATTGCCGATGCGTGTCAGGCTTTCGGCGATGGCGCGTCCCAGGTTTCCTAATCCGATTACTAAATATTTCATATTGTATTCTTTATGTTACATTAATATATTTTCCTGTGGATAGGTGTAATTCTTCTTTTTGTATTCCTTGTAGAAACTGATAAAGAAGGCCAGTATGCCGATACGTCCGACCAGCATGGTGAAGATGATGACCAGTTTTCCCGAAATGCTCAGTAACGGGCTGAAGTTCAAACTTAACCCTACCGTGCTGAGTGCCGACACGACTTCGAAGATCAAGGTGAAGACCGGTACGTCTTTTTCGGTAATGGACAATATCCAGACGGCCGCCCCCAGCCAGCAGAAATAGAAAACGATTGTGGCGAAAGCCCTGCGTATGGTTTCCGGTGATATTTCACGTTTGCGGATTTCCACATTCTCTTTCCCGCGGGCGGCGTTGTGTGCGGTCAGCAGGGCGACACAGACGGTCGTTACTTTCAAACCGCCGCCGGTAGACATGGGAGCGGCGCCTATTATCATCAGGATCAGTGTCAGCATGAGTGTTCCGGTAGTCAGCGTCCCCATATCCGCAACGCAGAATCCGGCCGTACGCGGGGTGACGGCTCCCAGGAATGCATTGGCAAGCTGTCCTCTGAACGGCAATCCGGCGAGCGTATTGTCCATTTCCAGCAGATAGTAGAAAAATGTACCGCCGGCAAGCAATACCAACGTGCTGATCATCACGATGTACGTGTTGATATTGATAATTCTGGGGGTATGGATATAATGCTTCTGCTGTCCGATTACGATCTTGAATGTATTGACAAGCAGATGTCGTAACAGCTTCAGGTAGTTGAAAACAATCGGGAAACCTAGCCCGCCGAATACGATGAGCAGGGCGATCCAGACATGCAGGTTGTATTTTTGGGCGACCAGCGGGTCATACATGTTTCCGCTCAGCGTCGAGATCCCAGCATTGCAGAAAGCCGAAACGGCATGAAACACAGCGTAGAACACTTCTTCCTGCGTGCCTCCCGGCAGCCCTCCCTTTATATCCAGATAAATCAGGTAGGCCCCTACACCTTCGATAAACAGTGTCACGAACAGGATGTTAAGGATCACCCGGAACAGCCCGTTCACCCGGTCTTCGTTCAGCATGTCTTTCAGAACGAGCTTGCTGGTGAAAGATGAATGCCCCATGAAAGAAAGGGCAAAAAAGCTGGTGAAAGTCATGACTCCTATACCGCCGATCTGGATAAGAAGCATGATGATGATATGTCCTGTATGCGTGAATGTCGTTGCCACATCGACTGTCGTCAGTCCGGTCACACAGACGGAGGTGGTCGAGATGAACAGGGCATCTACGAAATGAATCCCGTGCACCGTGGCGTTTGGCAACATCAGCAATCCCGAACCGACAAGGATGACGAACACGAAACTCAGCAGGAACAGGAGGGACGGCTTGATATGGCTTTGTAACAGCGTGAATGTCTGCCGCGACAAATGGATGGCGCTCAGCAACAGCAGGAGGAAATAAACGAACAGCGGTTCCGTGAGGAAACCGAGGTAGGGCAGCGACTGGTGGATGGCTTCTTTGAAGAATACTTTGCCCGATAGCACGGCAAAGAGGAAAAAATAAATGCCGATATCCAGGTATAACATTTTCTCTTGTATGATCTCTTTGAATTTCAAAATATACCGAAGCGATATCCCGGTAAAGAAAGCCAGCAGGAGGTAAACCCGGCTGGTTTCCAACATATGGGTGACATGGGCCGAATATTTGAATCCGAACTGATAGACCAGAATGAAGAGGGAGGCGAGAGAGGCGACGAGTATGATCCCTTCGGCCACCATGTTCAGCAAGCCCTTCATATTCGCCCAGTACATTCGGAATGAGAACTGTAGATGTTTGATATCCATAGTACGTCTTTTTTTAATAACAAATGTATTAAATAAATGTTAGAAGTTTCTTCCCTTTCCGGATAATCGCATTAAAATTCAGGTTTGATACAGTTCCTTTTTCTGTGAGTGATAATGTATGTTAAATAACGGGCTTTTTAGCCTTTTGAGTAGATATTGTTCGAATTACATTATGTCGTATGTCGTTTTAACCTTATATTTGCGGAGAATCTTTATTGGGATATTATGGAAACACAGGAAAATAAGCATGAAATGTTTTATCCGCACGTTTCGGTCGATTGCGTATTGCTTGGGACAAACGAAGATAAACTGTGCGTGTTGCTCGTCGAAAGACAAGTTGCCGGTAGTAACGAGAAACACTACAAATTGCCGGGAAGCTTGATTTATGAGAGTGAAGATCTGGATACGGCCGCTTATCGTGTCTTGAACGAAGCGACAGGTCTGAAACGTGTAGCCTTGAAACAGTTCCGCAGTTTCGGCTCTCCTGCCCGTACCAAGAATAAAGAGGATGTGCAATGGCTGGAAAATGCTTCCAAAATGAAAATCACACGAATCGTGACGGTCGCTTATCTGGCGTTGTGTAAGTTCGGGAAGAAAATGACGATGGGGGAGATGTCCGATACCCTTATCTGGGCACCTATAAATGAATTGCCACATCTGCCATTCGACCATAAGGAAATTGTTGAAGCTGCCGGCGAAGAGATACGGCGGTGGGTGGATGTCGAACCGGGTATCGTTTTCGATTATCTTCCGTCAAAGTTTACGGCCTATCAGTTGCGGCGCATTTTTGAGATCATTTATAATAAGACGATAGATGTACGCAATTTCCATAAAAAGATGACGGCGATGGAATATGTCGTGCAGACGGATGAAGTGGAAACGGGAGTGAATCATCGGGCAGCCCGCTATTACCGGTTCGATAAGGTGAAATATAACAAGTTGCATTCGAAGTTTAATAAGATATGATATAGTATGTGTTTATTAGGTTGTGATATCGGAAGTTCTTCGGTGAAGGCTTCTATTGTCGATAAAGATACGGGGTTGACGCTTGCCTCTGATTTTTATCCGAAAGAAGAGGCGGCGATCAAAGCCGTGCGTCCCGGATGGGCGGAGCAGAATCCGGATGACTGGTGGATGTATCTGAAAGAAGCGATAAAGGGTGCGATCGCGAAGGCGGGCATCAAGGGAACGGAGATAGATGCGATCGGCATCTCGTACCAGATGCATGGGCTCGTATTGGTGGACAGGAAGATGCAGGTGCTGCGTCCGTCGGTGATCTGGTGCGACAGTCGTGCGGTGCCTTATGGGGATCGCGCTTTCAAGTCGATCGGCGAAAAGCAATGCCTGGCACATCTTTTGAATTCTCCCGGAAACTTTACGGCTTCCAAATTGGCATGGGTAAAAGAGTATGAACCGCAGATATTCGGACAGGTGCATAAATTCATGTTGCCTGGCGACTTTATTGCCATGCGCATGACGGGCGATATCGTCACGACTGTTTCAGGCCTTTCGGAAGGAATTTTCTGGGATTTCCGGAATAATAGCGTTTCTGAAGATCTGATGAACTATTTCGGGTTCAGCAAGGAACTGGTTCCGGATATCCGTCCGACTTTCGGTGTGCAGGGGGAATTGCTCGGATCGGTCGCTTCGGAGTTGGGTTTGAAGAAGGGTACGCCGGTTACCTATCGGGCCGGTGACCAACCCAACAATGCGTTGTCGCTAAATGTCCTGAATCCGGGCGAGATAGCCGCTACGGGCGGTACGTCGGGGGTCGTGTATGGTGTGAACGGCAAGGTGAACTACGACACGCTGTCCCGTGTGAATACGTTTGCGCATGTGAACCATTCGGCCGACCGGACGCGCTTGGGTGTCCTGCTGTGTATTAACGGTGTGGGAATCCTCAATTCATGGGTGAAGCGGAATGTGGCCCCGGAAGGTATAAGCTATCCTGCTTTGAACGAGCTGGCGGCGACTGTTCCGATCGGTTCGGAGGGCCTCTCGATTCTGCCTTTCGGGAACGGTGCGGAGCGTATGTTACAGAACAAGCAGGTGGATTGCTCCATTCACGGGCTGAATTTCAACATTCATAATAAAGCTCATATCGCCCGTGCCGCACAGGAAGGGATTGTCTTCTCTTTCAAATATGGCATGGATATCATGAATGAGATGGGGATCGATATCGGGGTGATCCGTGCCGGTAATGCCAACCTGTTCCTAAGCCCTATTTTCCGGGATGCGTTGGCTGGTGTGACAGGAACGGTGATCGAACTTTACGATACGAACGGGGCTGTCGGGGCTGCCAAAGGCGCCGGTATCGGGGCCGGCATCTATGCGTCGGCGGAAGAGGCGTTTGCTTCCCTGAAAAAGATCAATGTGATAGAGCCGGACGGACTGAAAGCGGATAAATACTGCGGGGCTTTCGAGGTCTGGAAAGAACGGTTGGAGAAAGCATTGGCGTAATAAACGAAAGCATTGTATAATCAATAAAATACTTATTATCATGAATTACTTTAAAGGTGAAAAAGAATTTTTTCCGGGAATTGGAAAAATAGAGTTTGAAGGACGCGAGTCAAAAAATCCGATGGCTTTTCATTACTATGATGAAAACAAGGTCGTAATGGGTAAAACTCTGAAAGACCACCTGCGTTTCGCTATGGCCTATTGGCATACATTATGTGCGGAGGGAGCCGACCAGTTCGGTGGCGGAACGAAGACATTTCCTTGGAATGCGGGCGCAGACCGTATTTCCCGTGCCAAGTATAAGATGGATGCTGCTTTCGAATTTATGACGAAATGTAACATACCTTACTATTGTTTCCACGATGTGGATGTCGTAGATGAAGCACCGACGTTGGCCGAATTTGAAAAGGACCTGCATACGATGGTCGAATATGCCAAACAACATCAGGAAGCGACGGGGAAGAAGCTGTTGTGGTCTACCGCCAATGTGTTCGGACATAAACGTTATATGAACGGGGCTGCCACAAATCCTTATTTCCCTGCTGTGGCTTGTGCCGGCACGCAGATCAAGAACGCGATCGACGCTTGTATTGCCTTAGGTGGCGAAAACTATGTGTTCTGGGGGGGACGTGAAGGCTATATGAGCTTGCTGAACACCAATATGAAACGCGAAAAGGAACATCTTGCCATGATGTTGACGATGGCACGTGACTATGCCCGCAAGAACGGGTTCAAAGGAACTTTCCTGGTAGAGCCTAAACCGATGGAACCGACTAAACATCAGTATGACGTGGATACGGAAACGGTTATCGGCTTCTTGCGCCATTATGGTCTCGACAAGGATTTTGCCATTAATATCGAAGTGAACCATGCCACATTGGCCGGGCATACATTTGAGCATGAACTTCAGGCTGCCGCCGATGCCGGTATGTTGTGCAGTATCGATGCCAACCGTGGTGATTATCAGAATGGTTGGGATACGGATCAGTTCCCGGTTGACATCTACGAACTGACACAGGCTTGGCTGGTTATCCTCGAAGCAGGCGGCTTGACTACCGGAGGTACGAACTTCGATGCCAAGACACGTCGTAACTCGACCGATCTGGATGATATTTTTCTGGCTCATATCAGTGGTATGGATTCTTTTGCCCGTGCTTTGATGGCTGCTGCCGATATCCTGGAACATTCTGATTACAAGAAAATGCGTGCCGAACGTTACGCTAGTTTCGACCAGGGTGACGGTAAGAAGTTCGAAGAAGGTAAACTTCTCCTCGAAGACCTGCGTACAATCGCTCTTGCCTCTGGCGAACCGAAGCAGATCAGCGGGAAACAGGAATTGTATGAGATGATTATCAACCAGTACATTTAATAACATATAAATAATGTTTTATCCGTTACTTTTGAATCAAACCAAAAGTAACGGATAAAACATTATTTACCTATATGAATCTCTATCGTGAAAAACAACAACTATTACATTTTTGGAATTACCCTCGTGGCGACATTGGGGGGATTATTATTCGGATATGATACAGCGGTGATATCCGGGACGGTTGAATCGCTGCGTAAATTCTTTATCGAACCTTTCGGGCTACCATTGGATCAGGCAAATGCGCTTGAAGGATTCGTTGTAAGCAGTGCCCTGATCGGTTGTATCTTAGGTGCTTCTTTTGCCGGTTGGATCAGCCAGCGGTATGGACGGAAACCTACGCTTGTGTTGGCTGCCATCCTGTTTTTGTTGTCGGCAATCGGTTCGGCGTGGCCGGAGTTGTTTGTCGGGATGCCTGGTAGCGGAGATCACACGTTCATGTACCTTTTTGTGTTTTACCGGATTGTCGGAGGAGTAGGAGTCGGTTTGGCTTCTATGGTTTCCCCGATGTATATTGCTGAGATGGCCCCGGCGGAGAAACGAGGAAATCTGGTGTCATGGAATCAGTTCGCGATTATTTTCGGTATGCTTGTCGTCTATTTTGTGAATTACAGTATCGCGTTGCAGGGAGATGCCGTCTGGTTGCATACGATCGGCTGGCGTTGGATGTTCGCGTCCGAAATCGTCCCGGCTTTGCTCTTTCTGGCCCTTCTGATGTTTGTACCGGAAACGCCTCGTTATTTGGTGATGCGCGGTAAGACGGATAAGGCACTGTCTGTATTGGATCGTTTGATGGGAAAAGAAAGAGCAGCACCTGAATTGGTGGAAATAAAAGAAAGTTTCAGGAAACAGGAACCCTCCATGCGTCCCTATTTTCTGTTTATGGGGATGTGGCTGGTGTTGTTTCTGCTTTTGTATGGAGCATTGGAACTGGCTGGAAACACGAGTGCTTTGGAGATCGCTTTGATTGGTAGCTTTTTTGTATCTCTGGTCTTCCCGGTGCGTTCATTCGGCGTGCTGATCATATTTGTCGGTGTCCTTTTGTCCGGTTTCCAGCAGTTTGTCGGGATCAACGTCGTGTTGTATTATGCGCCGGAGATCTTTAAGACAATGGGGGCCGCCACTGATGCCGCCTTGTTACAACAGATCGTGGTAGGAGCCGTGAACCTCTCTTTTACCGTGCTGGCTATCTTTACGGTCGATCGGTTCGGTCGCCGTCCGTTGATGATTATCGGAGCATTGGTCATGGCCGTCTCGATGATGATCTTGGGGACGACTTTCTATACGCATTCTGTCGGTATCGGTTCGTTAGTTTGTATGTTGGTGTACACGGCTGGTTTCGCGATGTCGTGGGGGCCGGTCTGTTGGGTATTGCTGGCAGAGATTTTCCCGAATACGATCCGTTCGACTGTTATGAGTATTGCCGTTGCCGGGCAGTGGATTGCCAATTTCCTTGTCTCCTGGACTTTCCCGATGCTCGATAAGAACCAGTATCTGACCGATACGTTCAATCATGGCATGGCCTACTGGGTTTATGGTGTCATGGGAGTTCTGGCTGCCCTATTTATATGGAAATTCGTTCCCGAAACAAAGGGTAGGACACTAGAGCAGATGGAACAATATTGGAAATAAATCCGTAAGTTTGCTGTCCGAAAAGACAAGAATCGATGCGCATATTGAAAAAAATACTGATAGGAAGCCGGAACCTGTTGCTGTTCCTGTTTGTTTCTAGTTTGTTGGCTGTGGTGGCATATAAGTTCATACCTGTTTACTACACTCCGCTGATGTTCATCCGCGTCTACGAACAGGTGCGGGATAGCAAGCCCATCAAGCTGGAACACAAATGGATGCCTTTGAAACAAATTGCCCAGCCATTGGCACAGGCGGTCGTGGCTTCGGAAGACAATCTTTTTCTCGACCATGACGGTTTCGATATGATACAGATTCAGAAAGCTCGTGCCGATGCCGAAAAAGGCAAACGTGTACGAGGAGCGAGCACTATCTCGCAACAGACTGCCAAGAACGTGTTTCTCTGGCCCGGAAGGACTTATTTGCGCAAAGGCATCGAAGCTTATTTCACCGTCCTGATCGAATGGATTTGGGGGAAAGAGCGTATCATGGAAGTTTATCTGAACTCGATCGAAATGGGAGACGGTATTTATGGTGCTGAAGCAGTCGCACAGGCTCATTTCAAAAAGCCGGCCTATAAACTGACAAAGGCGGAAGCGGCTTTGATCGCTGCGACCTTGCCGAATCCCCGCAAGTTCAACTCTGCAAAACCTTCTCCTTATATGCTGAAACGGCAGACGAAGATCATGTCGCTGATGGGGAAACTGCTTAAGATCGAAATGGGGTATGACAGTGGTGATCCCGATTCTGAATCCGGCAGTAGGAAGGTGCGTAGACGGAAGAAGCTCCGGGCGGAATCCGACACGACGGTCCGTCTGCCCGAAAAAAATATTTACATAAGAACGATAATCATATGAGTCATTTTATATATCACGACCTCGGACGTATCGAATATGAGAAGGCATTGGAACGCCAGACGATTGCTTTCAACGCCTTGTTGGAAGCGAAATCACAAGGCAGGACCGGGGAAAACCGGTTGTTTTTCTGCGAACATCAGCCGGTACTGACTATTGGAAAAAGTGGTAAGGACACCAACCTACTGATCCCGGAAGAACTGCTTGTGCAGCGAGGTATCTCTTTCTACCATATCAACCGGGGAGGGGATATCACGTATCACGGTCCCGGACAAATCACCGGATATCCGGTCTTCGATCTCGATACCTGGAAGTTGGGACTCAAGCAATATATCGACAGGTTGGAAGAAACCATTATCCGCTTTTTAGCTATCTATGGCATTAAAGGGGAGCGGCTCGCGGGAGCTACAGGTGTGTGGATCGATCCTGGTGTACCGAGAAAAGCCCGTAAGATTTGTGCGATCGGTGTGAAAAGCAGCCGTTTTGTCACCATGCACGGTTTTGCTTTGAATATAAATACCGACTTGGATTACTTCTCTTTGATCAACCCTTGCGGCTTTAAAGATAAAGGGGTTACTTCGCTTGAGAAAGAGATGGGGATGGAGCAGGATTTTGAAGAGGCCAAAGCACGTCTTCATTCACTTTTCATTGAAATGTTTCCGGAATGATGGAACCGTATGTTATTCATTTTGCCCCATTGCAGGGTTATACCGACTCGGTTTATAGGGAAGCACATGCACAAATATTCGGAGGTGTCGAAACCTATTACACCCCGTTTGTCCGTCTCGAAAAGACTGGCTTTCGCAATAAGGAGTTGTGGGATCTTGTACCGGAAGCAAATACATCCGCCTCACTTGTTCCCCAGATGATCGCAGTTTCGCCCGAAGAGTTCCGCCGGATTGCCGGTTTGTTTCGTGAATCAGGGTACCGGCGTGCTGATATTAATTTGGGTTGTCCTTTCCCGATGCAGGCACGACAACATCGGGGAGCGGGTATCCTGCCTTATCCGGATGAGGTGAAAGTGTTGTTGGAAACGATTTTTGAATTCCCGGAGATACAATTCTCGGTCAAACTGCGGTTAGGTTGGGATTCTCCTGAGGAGGCGCAAGCGCTTCTTCCTTTTTTGAACGGATTGCCCCTCACACATCTCACATTGCATCCCAGGATCGGTACGCAGCAATATAAAGGAAAGACTGACCTAAGTGCCTTTTCCCGATTTTATGATTCATGCACGCTTCCGCTTTTCTATAATGGAGACATCCGGACTTTGCCGGATATTCGTTCGTTAACCAGACGTTTTCCCCGTTTGAAAGGTATCATGATCGGACGTGGTCTGCTGTCTTCTCCTTGGCTGGCAACGGAATATATATCCGATACCCCGCTTACCGCTCAGGAGAAGATAGAGAAGTTGTCTGCTTTCCATACCTTACTGTTAGCGGGCTATTCTTTCCGTCTGGAGGGAGGCGAACACCAGGTACTCGACAAGATGAAGACCCTTTGGGATTACCTGTTGCCGGATGCAGAGAAACGGCTCCGGAAAAAAATATTGAAAAGTTCCCGGTTGGCAGATTATCAAGAGGCAGTGCGGAATTTGATTTACGACACCTCGATCACTGCCGGGCAATGATCCGAATGAACAGCCTCATTTAAAATATACGCTTTTTCCACTTGTGCTTTCATCGGTTCGCTGACCATGCAATAGTCAATACGCCAGCCCTTGTTTTTGGCACGAGCGCTGAAACGATAACTCCACCAAGTATATTCCTGTTTGTCCGGGTTGAGGAGGCGGAACGTGTCAATATAGCCGGCATCCAGGAAACGAGTCATCCATTCCCGTTCTTCCGGAAGGAAGCCGCTGTTCGTCGCATTGCGTACTGGGTCATGAATATCAATCGGTTCGTGGCAGATATTGTAGTCTCCGCATAAGATCAGTTTCGGACGCGATTTTTGTAGTTCCATTACATAGTTCTGGAAATCTTCCAACCATTCCATCTTGAATGCCTGACGCTCATCGCCGCTCGTACCCGAAGGGTGGTAAACGCTGATCACCGACAGATCCCCGAAATCGGCCCGGATGAAACGCCCCTCGTTATCGTATTTTTCGATTCCCATTCCATATTCTACATGGTCCGGTTCTCGGCGGCTCAGGATTGCGACTCCGCTGTAGCCTTTCTTCTGTGCACTGAAAAGCCACGCTTTGTAGCCAAGTGCTTCAAATGCTTCGGCTGGATATTGTTCCGGTTGTAACTTGGTCTCCTGCAGGCAAAGTACGTCGGGTTGTTCTTGTGCCAGCCATTCGGGCAATCCTTTTCCTACGGCGGCACGCAGGCCGTTTACATTGTATGTTATAATTTTCATCTCCTAATACTTATTTTAATGATAAGACAAATGTAATGTATTTTCTTCTATTGACATATTTTCAGTGAGGTAACCTCACCAAAATATCATTTCTCCTTTTTCACAGGGAGGAATCTTTCGGCACAGTTATCAAAATGACACCTCTTTCCCATCTAAATTGAATTAATAGGGCATCCTAATCTTGCCAAAACGTAAGAACAGTATGGATCGGAATTTTCGATGAAATAGAAAAATGGTACAAAAAGGGGGTATTGTTGATTTTATTCTGTTACAAGTTGTTCTGAACAACTGGAACTATCATTCTCATATCCCTGTTATAAATATAGTTTGGACATATTTAAAATTATAGTTATGGCAAAAAGAAATAAGTTAGCCGTCTTTTCAGTGGTAGCTTTAGGCATGATGTTTTTTGCAGAGCAAAACAAAGCTTGTACGCGTGCGGTCTATCTGGGACCGGATGATATGATCGTGACAGGGCGGACGATGGATTGGAAAGAGGATCCGCAATCGAATATTTACCTTTTCCCTCGGGGAATGGAGAAACGGGGAGGGATTACGGACAATACGGTGACGTGGACTTCCAAATATGGGAGTGTCGTGACTGCCGGATATGATATCGGAGTTTGTGACGGTATGAATGAGAAAGGCCTGGTGGCGAACTTGCTTTTCTTGACCGAATCCTCTTATCATCGTCCGAATGATAGTCGTCCGGTGATGGGATTGAGCATCTGGACACAATATGTCTTGGATAATTTTGCGACGGTGGACGAAGCTGTGAATGAATTGAGCCTGGAAACTTTCCGTATCGATGACCCTGATTTACCTAACGGAGCAAAATCGACTTTGCACCTCTCGATTTCGGATGCGACCGGGAATAGTGCCATCTTTGAATATATCAACGGCAATCTGATTATTCATGAGGGACGAGAATGCCAGATAATGACAAATTCCCCTACCTATGACAAACAGTTGACTTTGAATGATTACTGGAAAGAGATTGGCGGTCTGGTTATGCTACCCGGGACAAACCGTGCTTCTGATCGCTTTGTCCGTGCATCGTTTTATATCCAGGCATTACCGCAAACCGATAATTTCAGGCAGGCTGTTGCCGGAGTTTTTAGTGTGATGCGCAATGTTTCGGTTCCTTTGGGAATCTCTATCCCCGAACAGCCTAATATTGCTTCGACTCGCTGGCGTACGGTAGCGGATCAAAAAAATAAAGTGTATTATTTCGAGTCAACGCTTAGCCCCGATATTTTTTGGATCAATTTCAAAGACTTGGATTTTAAAACCGGAGCTCCGGTGAAGAAGTTGACGCTCACGGGTGGAGAGATTTATGCGGGCAATGCCGCCGGAAGGTTTCGGGCCGGAAAGTCACTTCACTTTCTGTTTGAGATATAGGAGGTTGTTTTGTATTTTTATGTCCGAATAAAAATGAGAGTAATATGATAGGAGCAATAGTCGGAGATATTATCGGTTCCGTATATGAGTTTGATAATATAAAGACAACGGTTTTTCCGTTATTTACCAGGAAAAGCAATTATACGGACGACACGATTATGACGGTCGCCGTGACTGACTGGCTATTGTATGGAGGGAATCTCGTGCAAGTTATGCATCGTTATGGCAGGGAGTTTCCGTGTCCGATGGGAGGCTATGGAGCACGTTTCGGGCAATGGCTTTGTGAAACGAATCCACAGCCTTATAACAGTAGGGGGAATGGTTCGGCTATGCGGGTTAGCGCAGTTGGGTGGGCTTTTGGTTCATTGGAAAAAACATTGCAAGTGGCTGAAGAAACGGCTGCCGTTTCCCATAACCATCCGGAAGGGATCAAAGGTGCTCAAGCTGTGGCTGCTGCCATCTATCTGGCTCGTACAGGAAAAAGCAAGCAAGCTATCCGGGAATACATTGAAACGACTTTTTTATATGATTTGAATTTTTCCTGTGACGAGATCCGGCCGGACTATTGCTTTAACCCAAGTTGTCAGGGAACTGTCCCGGAGGCGATTGTCGCTTTTTTGGAAAGTACGGATTTTGAAACTGCAATCCGTTTGGCCATTTCTCTCGGTGGCGATTCAGACACGTTGGCCTGCATTACGGGAGGAATAGCAGAAGCCTTTTATGGAATGTCCGAAGATTGGAAAATCGAAGTGTTGAGACGGCTGCCAGAGGCTTTTGTCGAAGTTGTTGAAGAATTTTATCAAAAAATACGATTGTAGGATTCCCTGAATTATCAGGAATATTCGAATTTTTCTCAAATAGATTTTATGGATAAAGATCAAAATGAATTTTCGATCTGGTATGTGGGTGATATTTGGAAAATGACTGACACAAAGGTTTGAATGATGATGGGATGTTCTTGGCTATATATACATGAACACCGAATGACTCTACTTGGTTTGTTGATTTGCCGAAAGCTCATTTTGACTTTATCTATAAGAAATATGACGGTTCTGAAATTAGAGGATATCAGAATAATGGAGGATATTATGATTATTTTGTCCTTCATAACGACACCCTTAAATTTGTTTCTTTTAGAGGAGAGGTTGAAACTGATTATTATTTTTGGAAAGAGACAAGGTATGAAATCAGTTTAGATACAAAAGTCCCTGATAATGTGGCCAGAGTCCTGAAACGGGACAATCCCGATTTTGTTTATATAAACCTTTATTATATTGAATCTCCTGAAGGGAATGCCTATCTTTTCCAAGATAAGAATGATGACCGGGAATTAGGATACACTATTGCCGAAGATATTTCTTAAATTTATATTCCTGAAATTCTATAAGTAGAAAAAGCCCTGTCTTGACGAGGTAAAAGTAAACCTTTTTCCCAGCCGTCTTGTTCTTTTTCCGAAAACATGTAAAAAACGGCGTGAAACGAGACTGTTCGACAGGCTCTTTTTAATGCGAAGTTTTAAAATATATGACAAAATGACATATTTTGTTTCTGGTATTTGTTTTGTAGGAATGTCTGTGGAAATTTAGAAATAAAAATAGAATTGAAAGGAGTATAACTATATGAATTTAAACAATTTTACAATTAAAGCACAGGAGGCCGTCCAGCAAGCCGTGCAACTTGCTACCCAGAATGGGCAGCAGGCGATCGAAACCATACATTTGCTGAAAGGTGTCATTATGACGGGTGAAAGTGTGACCAATTTCATCTTCCAGAAACTGGGTGTCAATATCCAGAATCTGAATCGTGTATTGGATGCGCAGATCAGTTCGCTACCGAAGGTATCAGGCGGAGAACCTTATCTGTCAAGTGAAGCAAATACTGTTTTGCAGAAAGCAATCGGCTATTCATCCAAAATGGGAGACCAGTATGTGTCTTTGGAGCCGATTATTTTGGCTTTGTTCACGGAAAAGAGCACTGCTTCTCAAATTCTGAAAGATGCCGGTATGACGGAAAATGAATTACGCCAGGCGATTGAAGAATTGCGGAAAGGGAATAAAGTAACCAGCCAGTCGGCCGAAGACACATATGATGCACTGGGGAAATATGCGATCAATCTGAACGAACGTGCCCGTAGCGGCAAGTTGGATCCGGTGATCGGTCGTGACGACGAAATTCGCCGTGTACTTCAGATCCTGAGTCGTCGTACGAAAAACAACCCGATTTTGATTGGTGAACCGGGTGTTGGTAAGACGGCGATTGCCGAGGGGCTTGCTCATCGTATCGTCCGGGGTGACGTACCGGAAAATTTGAAATCGAAACAGATTTTCTCTTTGGATATGGGAGCTTTGGTTGCCGGGGCCAAATATAAGGGCGAATTTGAAGAACGTTTGAAAGCTGTAGTGGGTGAAGTGACTAAATCGGATGGGGAAATCATTCTTTTTATCGATGAGATCCATACATTGGTCGGTGCCGGTAAGGGTGAAGGTGCGATGGATGCCGCCAATATCCTGAAACCAGCTTTGGCTCGTGGTGAATTGCGCTCGATCGGTGCGACGACGTTGGATGAATATCAGAAGTATTTTGAGAAAGATAAGGCGCTCGAACGTCGTTTCCAGATTGTTATGGTGGACGAACCGAACGAATTGGATGCCATTTCCATCCTGCGTGGTTTGAAGGAAAAATATGAAAACCACCATAAGGTCCGTATCAAAGATGATGCCATCATTGCTGCCGTCCAGTTGTCTACACGATACATCACTGACCGGTTCTTGCCCGATAAGGCGATCGACCTGATGGATGAGGCTGCAGCCCGTTTGCGTTTGCAGATCGACTCTGTGCCGGAATCTCTCGACGAGGTTTCCCGCCGTATCAAGCAACTGGAAATCGAGCGTGAAGCGATCAAGCGTGAAAATGATAAAGGAAAGCTGGAACAGCTCAATAAGGAAATTGCCGACCTGAAGGACGAAGAAACGAAACAGAAGGCTCAGTGGCAAAGCGAAAAAGAGCAGATCAATAAGATTCAGCAGAATAAGATTGATATCGAAAACCTGAAGTTTGAAGCCGATAAGGCCGAACGTGAAGGCGACTACGGTAAAGTAGCCGAAATCCGTTACGGAAAGATCAAACAAAAGGAGGAAGAGATCAGGGAAGTCCAGGAGAAACTGAAGACGATGCAAGGTGCTTCCGCCATGATCAAGGAGGAAGTGGACAGTGAAGATATCGCCGATGTGGTATCTCGTTGGACGGGAATTCCTGTCAGCAAGATGATGCAGAGTGAAAAGGAAAAATTACTCCATCTGGAATCTGAATTGCACACGCGTGTTATCGGGCAGGAGGAGGCCATCAGTGCTATTGCTGATGCTGTGCGTCGTAGCCGTGCCGGATTACAGGACCCGAAACGACCGATCGGTTCATTTATTTTCCTCGGTACGACAGGTGTCGGTAAGACAGAGCTGGCCAAAGCGTTGGCGGAATATCTGTTCGACGACGAGAATATGATGACTCGTATCGATATGAGTGAATATCAGGAAAAGTTTAGTGCGACTCGTCTGATTGGTGCGCCTCCGGGATATGTCGGCTATGATGAAGGTGGCCAGTTGACGGAAGCGATCCGCCGTAAACCTTATTCGGTCGTCCTGTTTGATGAAATCGAAAAGGCTCATCCGGATGTATTCAATATCCTTTTGCAGGTATTGGATGATGGACGGCTGACCGACAATAAGGGACGTGTTGTCAACTTCAAGAATACGATCATTATTATGACCAGTAACATGGGATCGTCCTTGATTCGTGAAAACTTCGAGAAGATGACACCCGAAACGCACGATCAGGTAGTGGATGAAACGAAGGTCCAGGTGTTGGAATTACTGAAGAAGACAATTCGCCCAGAGTTCCTGAACCGTATCGATGACATCATCATGTTTACTCCGCTCAACGAAGAAGAGATCCGCAAGATCGTGACTGTTCAGCTGAATAGTGTGAAGAAGATGCTGGCCCAGAATGGGATTGCGCTGGAATTTACGGATGCAGCTCTGGCATTTATTTCAGACAAAGGGTTCGACCCGCAGTTTGGTGCCCGTCCTGTAAAACGTGTCATCCAGAAGTATGTCCTGAACGAACTGTCCAAAGAGTTGTTGGGCGGAAAGATCAACAAAGATCGCCCGATCACAATCGACAGCAACGGTGCCGGTTTGGTCTTCAAGAATTGACCGAAGATGGTTGGATTGATATATGTTTATGTGAAAGGCTCTGCTCCCAAAAGGAGTAGGCCTTTTTTTGTTGGTCCGGATGTTCTATCTTTGTGAAAACATTTGAATATGCACCATCCATTACAAGTTCTGAAGCACTACTGGGGCTATGACGGGTTCCGGCCGGGACAGGCAGAAGTCATAGACAGTATTCTGTCCGGGCATGATACATTGGCGCTTATGCCGACGGGAGGAGGTAAATCCATTACCTTCCAGGTGCCTGCATTGGCGAATTCGGGTATTTGCCTTGTGATCAGTCCGCTTGTCGCTTTAATGAAGGACCAGGTAAAGAACCTACAAAAGCGAGGGATTCTGTCGGCGTTTATCAGTTCCGAAATGCCGCATTGGGAGATTTTGCAACAACTGGATAATTGTATCTTGGGAGATTATAAGTTCCTTTACATTTCTCCTGAACGTATTTCTTCCGAACTGTTTCAGGAGAAGTTGAAGACGTTGTCCCGCAAAGTGAATTTGCTGGTTGTGGATGAGGCGCACTGTATCTCTCAATGGGGAAACGATTTTCGTAGGGATTACCGTTTGATTGCGGATATCCGCGATGCCATACCGCATGTTCAGGTAATTGCCGTAACAGCTTCAGCCACGGCAGCTGTGGTTGCCGATATCTGCGAGCAGCTCCATTTTCGCAAAGGATATAGGAT
>NZ_MNQY01000033.1:0-49013 GCF_001915675.1 Parabacteroides sp. merdae-related_45_40
AGATCGACCTCGTCGGCGCCGGGAATGACACAGACGAAGTAGCCGCTTTTGTCGCCGTGGAGGACAAGCGTCTTGAATACCTGCGCGACATTCTCGCCTAACTGGTCGGCAACGTGTGTCGCGCTCAGATCGTTTTCATCTACTTCATAAGGAACCAGCTGGTAAGCCACTTTGGCTTTATCCAGCAGGCGTGCTACGTTTGTTTTGTTAATTTTCATCGCTATTAAGAAACTGTTTCTTCTATTCCTTTCATAGAAAGCTGAACCCGTTTGCGAACGAGGTCGACGCTTAACACTTTTACTTTCACATGTTGATGGATCGAGACGACTTGTGTCGGATCACTGATAAAACGGTCTGCCAATTCGGAAATATGAACCAGCCCATTCTCCTTGATGCCGACATCGACAAAACAGCCGAAATTCGTGATGTTGGTGACGATACCCGGCAGCACTTGCCCTTCTTTCAGGTCTTCGATCGTCTTCACCGTTGGATCGAAAGAAAATACTTGGATGGTCTGGCGAGGATCGCGTCCCGGCTTATCCAGTTCTTCCATAATATCCAACAAAGTCGGCATTCCGACTTTGTCCGTGACGTATTTCTTCAAGTCGAGCTTTTTCTTCAGTTCTTTATTGCTGATCAGTTCGGTGACAGTACATTTCAAGTCCTTTGCCATCAGTTCGACGATCGGATAACTTTCCGGATGGACGGCCGAGTTGTCCAATGGGTTCTTACCATCTTGGATACGAAGGAAACCAGCACTTTGTTCAAAAGCCTTTTCTCCCATGCGGGGTACTTTCAGGAGTTCGCGACGAGACTGGAAAGGTCCGTGTTCGGTTCGGTAGTCGACGATGTTTTGTGCTAACGTCGGGCCCAATCCGGAAATATAGGTCAATAGGTGCTTGCTTGCCGTATTAACATTCACGCCGACTAAGTTTACACAGCTTTCCACCGTCTGGTCGAGGCTCTTTTTCAGGGCACCCTGCTCGACATCATGCTGGTATTGCCCGACACCGATGCTTTTCGGATCAATCTTGACCAACTCGGCAAGCGGGTCCATCAAGCGACGGCCGATACTGACGGCGCCACGGACCGTCACGTCATATTCGGGAAACTCGTCGCGGGCTATCTTGGATGCGGAATAGATGGATGCTCCGTTCTCGCTGACCACGAACACTTGTACTTTGCGATCATAGCGGATATTGGTAATGAACTGTTCCGTCTCGCGGCTTGCTGTCCCGTTCCCGATAGCGATGGCGTCGATGGCGTATGTGGCGACCAGTTGTGCCACTTTGGCAGCCGCTTTGCTTTTTTCGTTCTGGGGCGGGTGAGGATAGATCGCTTCATTATGTAACAATGCCCCCTGCGCGTCGAGGCAAACCAGTTTACAACCAGTACGATAACCGGGATCGACACCCAACACACGTTTTTGTCCCAATGGCGGAGCCAACAACAACTGGCGCAGGTTTTCGGTAAATACACGGATCGCTTCTTCGTCGGCTTTTGCCTTGCTCAAATTAGCAAATTCGGTTTCGATGGAAGGTTTCAGCAGGCGCTTGAAAGAATCGTCTACAGCTATCGATACTTGGTCGGATGTTTCGCCCCGTCCCTTCACGAAACGGCGTTTCAACCGGTCCAGGCAGCCCGTCGTGTCGGGAGAAATGCTTACACGCAGGATACCTTCCGTTTCACCTCGGCGCAGGGCCAACAGACGATGTGAACTTATACGGTTCAGAGTCTCACTGAATTCGAAATAATCGAGGTATTTAGCACCCTCTTCCTCTTTTCCTTTGATGACTTTGGACGTGATGACTGCCGTGTGTGAGAAAGAATTCCGGACGACATTGCGGGCCTCTTCGTTCTCATTCACCCATTCAGCGATGATGTCGCGTGCCCCTTGCAACGCTTCTTCAGCGTTCTTCACTTCCCCTTTGATAAAGGCTGCCACGCGGGCTGGCAAGTCTCTTTCGTTTTGCATCATCACGATTCTGGCAAGAGGTTCGAGTCCTTTCTTACGGGCAATTTCCGCTTTGGTGATCCGTTTGGGCTTGTAAGGCAGATAAAGATCTTCTATTTCGGTACTATCCCACGAATCCTCGATCCTCTTTTTCAGTTCGGGAGTCAGTTTGCCTTGTTCTTCTATGGAGGATAAGATACTTTCTTTTCTCTTCTTCAGTTCGGTCAACTTGTCCAACTGATCTTTGATATTGCCGATCTGAACTTCATCCAGTCCTCCGGTCACCTCTTTGCGGTACCGGCTGATGAAAGGGATTGTCGCTCCTTCTCCCAATAGCCCGATGGTTCGTTCCACCTGTCCGGCAGGAATGTTCAGGATACGGGAAATCAGCGCATGAAATGATGTTACCATATGGGTTGTTTCTTTATATTTGAATCGCAAAGATAATTGTTTGGTATTTATTTTGCTCCAGCCGGCGAGTTCTTTATCTAAACATTTGCAATTCACGTTTAAATTCAAGAATTTTGTCAACCTAAATTCGACCGCTTTGTCAAGTTGGATATGTTCAAACAGGGAACAGGTCTCGGACTTTCCATCTGCAAGACAATCATTTCTATCTTGAAAGGGGAAATAGGAGTGGAATCGGAAGAAGGCAAGGGGTTCTACTTTTTGGTTTACCATCCCTTGCTCACCGGTAAAAGTCTCTTAATGGCTGGTTGGATCCAAACGAACTGTCTTATCTGCAAACAAACGCAGTTCTCCGGGATTATGGGAAGTGAAGAGAATCGTCTGCCCGTTCTCTGTTTGCCGTTCACGGATACGCTTGATAATACGGCGGCTTAAAGCCTCGTCTAAACCTTTAAAAGGCTCGTCCATGAGCAGGAGTGGAGAAGGGTAAGTCAAGGCACGTGCTATCGCTGCTCGTTGTTGCTGCCCGAAACTCAGTTCATTCGGAAAACGGTTCTCAAAGCCGTCCAACTCCATCTTTTGCAATATTGAAATCGCCTGTTCGAAAGCAATTTCTTTTTTCAGATAGGCAGCCAAGGGTAAGGCGATATTTTCGGCAATTGTCAACTGGCTGAGTAATTCGGGTTCCTGGAATACATAAGCTATTCCGGTTTTAAAATCTGTTTCGATTTCCCCTTGTGCGGGTTTTAAAATGTTTCCTATCAGGTTCAACAAGGTCGTTTTGCCGGTTCCCGACGGAGCTGTTATGCCATATATGAATCCTTTTTCGAAAGTATAGCTGAAGTGGGACAGGACCGTATCCGAACCATACCGATATGAAATATCACGAATCCGTATATCGCAATTTCCTTTTGGCACAGGTTGTTTACTGCAATGCTTGTTGTAATGTATAGGGAATCGTTGCTTCGCCAACCAGCTGATTCCTCTATCAAAAAGATAACTGATCAGAATTGCTATAATCGTCCATGCGATCAATTCGGGAACGGCTATAAAAACTTGTGCTTGTTTCATTTCCCCGCCTATACCGGGCGAACATTGCGCCAGTACCTCTCCCATAATGATAGCACGCCAACCAAAACCCGAAGCAGATGCAAGACCGCTGTATAGGAATGGCTTCAGTTGCGGATAGACCACCTGTGTCAGCTTGTTCCAGCGTCCGATCCTAAATTGACGAGCCATTATCGAAAACTCTTTCCTCTGTCCTCGTATTCCTTTCGTCAGGTTTTCCGTAAGGAGTGGGAACATGGTCAGAAAAGCGATTATCAAAGGAATACTTTCCGCATTCAGGAAAATCAAAGCCAAGAGTATAAATGAAATGACCGGAATGGAACGCATGATGGCCAGTAACGGACGAAATAGTTCATAAATCCACTCGCATTTGTAGAACAAGAGAGAAACTCCCATAGCCGCCATTAACGATATAGACATCCCGATGGTTCCGCGCAACACTGTCGCCATGACTGATTGATAGAACGAACCGGATGCGAAAAGTGCAACGAGCGTGCTAAATAGGTGAGGTATGGACGGAACCAAATCCGGCAAACGGACCAGCATGGTCAATAGTTGCCAGGCCAATATGAGGATTGTAATCGACAGGATCGTAAAGATGCTTTTCTTCATTTTCGGATTATTTATAGAATTGCTCATCGGGCATTTTTCCTCCCAATGCTTTAGGTTCATATTGCTCAATCAGTTGCAGGAAGTGAAGTATATTTTCTTGAGCTTCGGAGACTGTTTTATAGTCAATCTTACAACGTTCGATACTTTCGGGCGTCAACATGCCAAATGTAAAAATGTTTTCCTTTTCCAATATACAAATAGCCTGTTCCGGCTGCTCTACGGCAAAACGGCAAGAAGCATTTAAAAGACTGTCCATCGTTTCTTTACTTTTTTTCAAGGTAGGCACATAGAGTATGGCTGTCTGGGCAAATCCTAAAGAGGCAGAATCAGGCTTGTTTAGGTCTGCCAATATTTGCAACGTGCTGTCTTTCCGCAACGCAATACTCAAGAACGGTTCTCCTAAAACGGCATAATCGACTTTCCCGGCCAACAGTCCCTGCATGATTTCATGTGCGGTAGTGAGTGAATAATTCAACGTGTAATTAAGTTTATGTTGCCGGAGATAATGACGGGTAAGAATGTCAGGTGTCGTTCCTGCTCCGAAAATATGTAAAACCGATTTGTTCTCACCGGATATACCTTTGTCGCTTCTACCTACCAAATAGAGGGTACCCCATATCGGACAACCTGCCAAATGATATCGAATGCCTTTATTATACAAGTTGACAGCACTGATCATCGGCAAAACAGCTATATCAGCTTCACCTTTTATCAGAGTAGCTTGCATCAAGTCAGGAGAATCGATTATCCGAACGGAAAGCGGCTTGCCGTCGATAACGGGCGTGTCTTTCATCCAGTGTGCAAAGGCAATGGCGGAAGGACCACGCAGAACTGATACACGTATCATTCCCGCATCTGTTTTCGGTTTACTATTGCAACAGCATAAAATAAATAGCAAGCAAAGGCATCTGAAGAATGTCATAGCATAAAAAGTTTAGGCAAACTTAAGAAAAAAGTCTCGATTTATGGCAAATCACATAAAAAATGCCGTTGTGGCAAAAACCACAGCGGCACTCCTATCACATTTTTGAAAATCAAGCTTCGGCAGCAGACTCGCTTTTCTTTATATTCGTAACAATCTCCTGTTTGTCCTTGTCGAAGTCGACAACAATCGTATCACCTTCTCCGACAGACGCTCGGATAATCATTTCTGCCATTTCGTCTTCCAGATATTTCTGGATGGCACGCTTCAGCGGACGTGCACCGAACTGAATGTCATAACCTTTGGTGGCAACAAAATCTTTGGCGGCGTCTGTCAGTTCCAGAGAATAACCAAGACCAGCCACGCGTTTGTAAAGACCTTGCAATTCGATATCAATGATCTTATGGATCGCTTCCTTATCCAATTGATCGAACATAATGATGTCGTCCACACGGTTCAAAAACTCCGGAGCGAATGCCTTGTTCAGTGCTTTCTGGATAACGCTGCGGGAGAAGTCCTTATCTGGCTCGCCAGCAGCCTGCGAACTGAAACCGACACCACGGCCGAAGTCTTTCAACTGGCGTGTACCGATATTAGACGTCATGATCAGAATTGTATTCTTAAAGTCGATCCGTCTGCCAAGACTGTCAGTCAGACGACCTTCGTCCAGGACTTGCAGCAGCAGGTTGAACACGTCCGGATGCGCTTTCTCGATCTCATCCAACAAGACAACAGAGTAGGGCTTACGGCGGACCTTCTCGGTCAACTGACCGCCCTCTTCATAACCTACATATCCCGGAGGCGCACCGATCAGGCGGGACACCGCAAACTTTTCGAGATACTCGCTCATATCGATACGGACCAAAGCGTCGGCCGAGTCAAACAGATATTCCGCCAACTTTTTGGCCAGATGAGTCTTACCGACACCTGTCGGCCCTAAGAACATGAATGTTCCGATCGGCTTGTTCGGATCCTTTAAGCCAACGCGGTTGCGCTGAATTGCTTTTACGATCTTCTGAACGGCATCATCCTGGCCGACTACTTTCTTCTTTAGGTTCTCCGCCATTTCGAGTAATTTCAGGTTTTCAGCTTTTGCGATACGCTGGACAGGGACACCTGACATCATGGCTACAACTTCAGCCACCTTATCTTCATCCACCGTTTCGCGATGCTCCTGCAATTCTTGCTCCCATTTGGCTTTGGCTGCTTCCAACTGTAAGAGGTACTGACGTTCCTTGTCACGGAAGCTGGCAGCCAATTCAAAGTTTTGTGACTTAACGGCAGCAAGCTTCTCTGTTTTGGTTGCCTCGATCTTGGCTTCCAGTTCTTCAATGCTTTTCGGAACCGTTATGTTAGATATATGTACGCGAGAACCGGCTTCATCCAACGCATCAATTGCTTTGTCCGGGAAGTTGCGGTCACTGATATAACGTTCTGTCAGTTTTACACAAGCTTGCAGGGCTTCGGGCGTATAGATCACATTGTGATGTTCTTCGTAGCGGGCCTTGATATTTTGCAGGATCTGCAAAGTTTCTTCCGCTGTTGTCGGATCGACGATCACTTTTTGGAAACGACGTTCCAAAGCTCCATCTTTCTCGATATTTTTACGGTATTCATCTAATGTCGTAGCACCGATACATTGTATCTCACCACGGGCCAGAGCCGGCTTCAGCATATTGGCGGCATCCATTGAACCTGAAGCTGAACCTGCACCGACGATCGTATGGATCTCATCGATAAACAGGATGATATTCGGGTTCTTCGACAGTTCGTTCAGAATCGCCTTGATACGTTCTTCAAACTGACCGCGATATTTGGTTCCAGCCACGATAGATGCCATATCCAAGCTGATCACACGTTTGTCGAACAAAACGCGGGAAACTTTGCGCTGGATGATACGCAGTGCCAAACCTTCCACAATTGCCGATTTGCCGACACCTGGCTCACCGATCAAGACAGGATTGTTCTTTTTGCGACGGCTCAATATCTGAGCTAAGCGTTCGATCTCCTTCTCACGTCCGACAATCGGATCGAGACGATTTTCAGCGGCCGCACGCGTCATATCTGTACCGAAGTTGTCCAATACAGGCGTGTCGTTTGGTGATTTGGGTTGTGCAGAGCCGGCTCCGGAAGAGGAGCGGGGAGACTCCCGGCGGGAAGAGTAATCATCGTCATCGTCTTCATCATCATCGGTGTAGCCATCACTGATTCCTTCAAAATGTTCGGCATCTTCTTTTCCAATAAAATCATCCATGTGCTTCAAACCTGTGCCGCTTATCAGGTAATTATATATACTGCGATACGTTATGCCCGCTTCGTTCAGCACCTTTGCCGCAACATTAAACTCTTCTTTCAAAATGGCCAGAAGCAAATGTTCCGTTCCGGTTTCTTTTTTCTTGAACAAGCGCGATTCAAGCATACTCATACGCAGTACGCGCTCGGTTGTTTTACTAATAGCGATATCATGCTGGACAGCATCTTCGGCATCGATTGTATTTTTAATTTCCTGTTCGATCTTTCTTTTGATATCCCATTCGTCGACATTTAGTTCGCGCAGGGCCTGCACGGCTTTCCCTTCGCCGTCGCGGATAATTCCAAGCATTAAGTGTTCCGGTCCAATATAACTGTTCTGAAGCCTAGCTGCTTCTTCACGGCTATATTCAATAACGTCCATTAATCTCTTTGAATAGTTATTTTTCATATTATAATAATGTACTATGATAGTGCAAATGTAATAAACTCTCGTCATATATCTAACAAAATCCATGCCATTATTCCTTAAAAGAAAATAAAGTATTGAAGGCAGGCTTGTCATATATTACAAAAAACAGCTTTATCTTGTTATAAAGAAACATTAAAAAATATTACCCGTAAGTGTAATTCCAAATACATGTACTACTAATCCCATTTTCATAGGGTGGCAGTTTCATTTTGATGGTTTGAAACCGAATGCCTTTTGACAAGTAAATTCTAAAATTTCGAGTCAAAAGCTTTCGTGATACACGGAAAAGCCTTACCTTAGTGCACTTTTTGAAAGGTGAGATATTGAGTGTAATTAATATAAGACTAAATGGTTGATCAAGACAGAATTATTAAGATTAACATCGAGGAGGAAATGAAATCGGCATACATTGACTATTCAATGTCTGTCATTGTTTCGCGTGCCCTTCCGGATGTTAGGGATGGTTTTAAACCGGTTCATCGTCGTATTTTGTTTGGAATGAATGAATTGGGTAATACATCCGACAAACCTTATAAAAAATCTGCGAGAATTGTTGGTGAAGTTTTAGGTAAATACCATCCACATGGTGACTCGTCTGTTTATTTCGCAATGGTTCGTATGGCACAGACATGGTCTATGCGCTATACGTTGGTGGATGGACAAGGAAACTTTGGCTCGGTGGACGGTGACAGTCCTGCTGCCATGCGTTATACAGAAGCAAGATTAAGTAAACTTGCCGAAGAAATGCTTCGCGATATCGACAAAGATACGGTTGATTTCCAGCTGAATTTCGACGATACACTGAAAGAGCCGACCGTATTGCCGACTCGTATCCCGAATTTGCTGGTAAATGGAGCATCTGGTATCGCCGTTGGTATGGCGACAAATATGCCAACACATAACCTTAGCGAGGTGCTGGACGGCTGTATGGCCTACATTGATACTCGTGGAGAAATGGAAGTAGCTGATTTGATGCAATATATCAAAGCTCCTGATTTCCCGACAGGTGCGACTATCTACGGATATGCTGGCGTAAAAGACGCCTTTGAAACAGGTAAGGGACGTATTGTTTTACGCGGTAAAGCAGAAATCGAGACGGAAAATAATCATGAGAAGATTATCATTTCGGAAATCCCTTATGGTGTAAATAAAGCCGAACTGATCAAGTATATTGCCGATTTAGTGAATGAAAAGCGCATAGACGGCATATCGAATGTAAATGACGAGTCGGACCGCCAAGGCATGAGAATCGTCGTGGATGTAAAAAGGGATGCAAATTCGAGTGTTGTGCTCAACAAGCTATATAAGATGACGGCATTGCAGTCTTCCTTCAGCGTCAATAATATCGCGCTGGTGAATGGGCGTCCCAAACTGCTCAATCTGAAAGATTTGATCAAAGCGTTTGTCGACCATAGACATGAAGTCGTGATTCGCCGTACGAAATACGATTTGAAGAAAGCCGAAGAACGTGCTCATATCTTAGAAGGTCTGATTATTGCTTCCGATAATATTGATGAAGTCATTGCAATCATCAAATCATCTAAAAGCCCTGCTGAAGCTATCGAACGTTTGATGGAACGTTTCTCCCTGTCGGATATACAGTCTCGTGCCATTGTAGAAATGAGACTTCGCCAGTTAACTGGCCTGGAACAGGATAAACTTCGTGCAGAGTATGAAGAAATCGAAAAATTAATCGCATATTTGAAGGAAATTCTAGAAAATGACGATCTTTGTATGAAAGTCATCAAAGACGAGTTGCAGGAAATCAAGGACAAGTACGGAGATGAACGTAAAACAGATATCGTTTATGCCTCCGAAGAACTCAATCCTGAAGACTTCTATGCAGATGATGAGATGATCATTACCATCTCCCACATGGGATACATCAAGCGTACGCCGCTTAGTGAATTCCGTGCTCAGGGACGCGGCGGAGTAGGGGCCAAAGGTTCTGAAACGCGTGACGAAGATTTTGTAGAATATATCTATCCGGCTTCCATGCATGCTACCTTGCTGATCTTTACGGCAAAAGGAAAATGTTATTGGTTGAAAGTGTTCGAAATTCCGGAAGGAGCGAAGAACTCAAAGGGTAGAGCGATCCAGAACTTGTTGAACATCGAACCGGATGACAAGGTCAACGCTTTCATTCGCGTAAAGAAGCTGACGACAGACACTGAGTTTATTAATTCGCACTATCTATTGTTCTGTACAAAGAAAGGTGTGATCAAGAAGACATTACTGGAAGCATATTCTCGTCCTCGTCAGAATGGTGTAAATGCCATCACATTACGTGAAGACGACGGTCTGATCGAAGTTTGTATGACAAATGGCAATAATGAAGTTCTGATTGCAAACCGTAACGGACGTGCTATCCGTTTCCATGAAAATGCAGTGCGCGTTATGGGCCGTACAGCATCCGGTGTAAGAGGTATGACACTTGATGACGATTCTAACGACGAAGTTGTAGGAATGGTTTGCATTAAGGACAAAGAAAAAGAAACTGTACTGGTTGTGTCCGAACAAGGTTACGGCAAACGTTCTAATATCGAAGATTATCGTATTACGAATCGCGGAGGTAAGGGTGTCAAAACCATCAACATTACGGAAAAGACCGGTAAACTGGTTGCCATCAAGAATGTTACGGAGGAAAACGATATTATGATCATTAATAAATCCGGTATCACAATCCGTATGAAGGTATCCGATCTGAATGTCATCGGACGTGCAACACAAGGGGTACGCCTGATTAATTTAGGAAAACGTAATGACGAAATCGCCTCTGTATGCAAAGTGCTGTCACAGACCGAAGAAGAGATCGCTGAAGAAAAAGCACAGCGTGAAGCTTTAGAAGATGCGGCAATTCATGAACATCCAATAGAGAATACCGATTTCGAAGATGTTTCTGATGATGTCGAAAGCAATGAAAATGCGGACGATACAGAAGGAACAACTGAGGAATAATTTAAACAAATAGAAATATTAATCTCAAATCACTATCACAAATGAAACGAGTATTATTGACAGTTGCACTATGTGTTGCAGCATCTGCCTCTTTCGCACAGAAAAAAGTTGTGAACGAGGCACAGAGTATTGCGAAAGGAAGTAACGCAGATTTCGGAGAAGCCAGAACCTTGATCAAAGGAGCGTTGGAAAATCCGGAAACTAAAGACGATGCTAAAACTTGGTATGTAGCAGGTTTTATCGAAGATCAGCAGTTCAATGCTGAAAGAGCTAAACAAATTCTGGGACAGCAACCCAACGAGCCGGTTATGTACGAAGCTTTGTATGGTATTTTACCTTATTTCCAGAAAGCCTACGAACTGGATCAGTTGCCTAATGAAAAAGGTAAAGTGAAACCTAAATACACAAAAGATATCAAAAGTATCTTGAGCGCAAACCATGTATATCTGTTCAATGGTGGTGCATATTATTTCGATAAACAAGAGTATAAAAAAGCATACGATTTCTTCAACCAATATGTAGAAATATCCGAACTGCCAATGTTCGCAGGGACTCAGACTGCGGAAAAAGACTCTACATTCATGACAGTTCAGTTCTATGCAGCAGCAGCAGCTTCTTTAGCTAAAGATTCCAGATTGGCTATTGCCGCTTTGGAACGTGCTAAAAATACTCCTTATCGTCAATATGATGTTTATCAGTATCTTTGCTACGAATACGGAGAGGCAAGAACTGCTCAGGATTCTGTTATGTTGGAAAAAACATTCGAAGAAGGCATGCAGGTTTTTCCAGATTCGGCATTCTTCTTGAATAACTTGATCAATACATACATCTATTCCAATAGAAATGAAAAAGCATTGGAAATGTTGAATGTTGCAATCCAGAAAAATCCAAATGATGCAAACCTTTACAATGTAATGGGACGTGTTTATGAAACCGGATTAAAAGATTATGCCAATGCTGAAAAGAATTTCCAGATTGCTTTAGAAAAAGATCCGAATTTGACAGATGCGCTTTCTAACATTGGTCGTATCTATTACAATCAAGGAGTGAACAAATTAAGCGAAGCCAATATGATTAATGATAGTAAGAAATACCAGGAGGAATTAAGCATGGCAAAAGATTTGTTCAAAAAAGCTCTTCCTTATTATAAAAAAGCTCATGAAGCTGAACCTGAAAAAATGGACAACATGATCGCTTTGAGAGGTATCTATTACAATCTGAACATGGGGCCGGAATTAGAAGCTATTGAAGCAGAAATGAATAAATAATAGATCGGATAAGATTTATTTGATAAAAGAAAATATGTCATATAATGAACCCCGAAAGTTAGACAAAAAACTTTCGGGGTTTTTATTATGTCTGCGCAAAAAAGAAATTCAACAATCTTATTAAACATAATCGTAATTATCTTTAAGTATATCTAAAAATCCCGCTTTTTATATTTATTCGGTATCGTTTTTCTTTTTCCTTCTTGAAGGTAAGTTCGGTATATTTTCCCGAATGAAGCGCTTGAAACCGCTTAAAGAAACCTTATAATAATCGGCTAATTCGGCATATGTTGCATTTTCTTCTTTCAATTCTCTTTCGATCTGGCTTTTCTGGGAAAGGAGAAATTCGGTTTTGGGGCTTCCCAAAGGACGTCCTAATTTTGTTCCTTTGTTTTTACTGGCTGTCAATGCTTCTTTCGTACGGGCAGAAATAAGTTTGCTTTCAATCTCAGAAACAAGCCCAAATGTAAATGCCAACGTCTTGCTGTTCACGTTATCTTCAAATGAATAACCTTCCTTGATACAGTAAAGTGCCACTTTCTTTTCAATACACAACAAAATCAAATGCATTATCTCCATTAGTTTCCTGCTGAGTCGAGTGACATCGGCGACGATAAGAATATCGCCTTCTTGTAAATTTTTTATTACGTCTTCGAGTCGGTTTTTCTCTTTGGAAGAATTTTTAGCATCTTTCAACCATTTGTCAATCTCAATTTTTTTTGCTTTTGCAAATTGTTCGATTGCGTTTTTCTGGCTCTCTGTTTGTTGTTTATTTGAATATGTACGTATATAAGCGATTGTCATATTTTTTATTATTTAAATTTTGTTTTATCATTTGATATATAACAGATTGGTTTGCAATATGTTCATTCTAAAAGTTGATAAAGGGGGTATACATGTTGTAATGATCTCCTAAACTGATGCGAATGTACGTAAATAAAAAAAACAATGAAATATTTGGTAGTTAAAAAAAAATACCTACCTTTGCATCGCAATCAAAAATAAAAGAAATTGCAAAACGGGGTGTAGCGCAGTCCGGTTAGCGCACCTGCTTTGGGAGCAGGGGGTCCCAGGTTCGAATCCTGGTACCCCGACATAAATAAGAGGTCGTAATTAGCTGATCAAAGTCATAACGAGTTGATACATATATTGTATCAACTCGTTATGACTTTTGAATCTTTCTCATATACTCTTATCGGGCAAGACGTGAAGCTCCGGAAGAAGTCTTCTGATCTCTTCGTTTTAGTGACATTCAAAAAACAATTTCCGACATCTCACAACGTATGCTGACCGTCACGCTTCGCACACTGGAAGCCGACGGACTTGTTTCAAGAACAGTCTATGCTGAAGTTCCGCCCCGTGTCGAATACCAACTTACGGAAACCGGCAAAACGCTGATACCACATATCGAGAGTCTTGTCGGTTGGGCATTGGAGCATATGACAGGTATTTTCGACAGCCGGGAAAAGGCCGGACAACCATGCGGATAGTCAAAATCTTTTACACAGAAGTATTTTACGATATATTTTTATCTCTATCTTTGCGCCATAAATTAAAAATTAATCATCTTGGCAAGAAATAAGAAGCAGTTGCCTTTATTAGAAAAGGTAACAATAACAGATGTAGCTGCAGAAGGAAAGGCTATCGCACGCGTTAATGACATGGTCGTATTCGTACCTTTTGTTGCGCCCGGAGATGTCATAGACATACAATTGACACGTAAGAAACATAGTTATGCGGAGGGAAAAGCTGTACTTTTCCATGAATATTCCTCCCAGCGTGCCATTCCGTTCTGTGAACATTTCGGCGTATGCGGCGGCTGTAAATGGCAACATCTGCCCTATGAGGAACAGATTCGCTACAAACACAAGCAGGTGATCGACAACCTGACCCGGATCGGTAAGATCGAAATGGAAGAAATACTCCCGATCAAGGGTTCCAAACATACGACTTTCTATCGTAACAAACTTGAATTTACATTCTCCAACAAGAAATGGCTGACGGAAGAGGAAGTGAAAACCGGAGCCAAGTTTGATTGCATGGATGCTGTAGGCTTTCATATTCCGGGAATGTTCGACAAGGTGCTCGATATCCATACATGTTGGCTACAGAACGATATTTCAAACCGCATCCGTCTGGCGGTCAAAGAATACTGCCTGACACACGAAGGCTATCCGTTCTTTGACCTTCGCAATCAGGAAGGATTTGTGCGTACATTAATGATCCGTACGGCTTCAACAGGCGATCTGATGGTAGTGCTGGTATTTTTCTATGAAGATGTGGAACGCCGCGAAGCGCTTCTCTCCTATGTGGCTGAACAGTTCCCGGAGATCACTTCACTGATGTACGTCATCAACGAAAAATGCAATGATACGATTACCGACCAGGACGTTCTTGTGTTCCGCGGAAAAGACCATATCATCGAGGAGATGGAAGGACTTCAGTTCAAAGTAGGGCCGAAATCGTTCTACCAGACCAACAGTGAACAGGCTTACGAACTCTATAAAGTTGCCCGCGAGTTTGCCGGACTGACCGGAAACGAGATGGTTTATGACCTGTACACCGGAACCGGCACGATCGCCAACTTCGTCTCCCGCCAGGCAAAGAAAGTGATCGGTATCGAATATGTGCCCGAAGCGATCGAAGATGCCAAAGTGAACTCCTCGCTGAATAAGATCGAGAATACACTGTTCTACGCCGGCGACATGAAGGATATCCTGACACAGGATTTCATCAACCAACACGGCCGTCCGGATGTTATTATCACAGACCCGCCTCGTGCCGGTATGCATGACGATGTGATCAACACGATTCTTTTTGCGGAACCGGAACGTATCGTTTACGTGAGCTGTAACCCCGCGACACAGGCACGCGACCTAAGCCTGCTTTCGGTGAAATATGCCGTTAAAAAGGTACAGCCGGTAGATATGTTTCCACATACGCATCATGTAGAAAATGTCGTCCTCCTGGAGAAATTAAAAGTTAAGAATTAAAAGCTTAAGAAAATAATGAACAAGATCATCCTCCTGTTTTCACTTGCTTTGTTGTTGTCCGGTTGTAATCGTGCGAGACAGGAACAAGGACAGGAGGATGATGATGTGACAATCGACCTGCCTCAACTGAAAGCGCAAGGCGAAATAACAGCCGTCACGCTATATAGCTCGACTTCCTATTTTCAGTATAAGATGCAGCCGATGGGCTACGAATACGAACTGATCAAGGATTTCGCCCGTTCGGAAGGTCTTAAACTGAATATTAAAGTTGCCGAAAGTCCTGCCAAACTGATCGAAATGTTGGAAGCGGGAGAAGCCGATGTCGTCGCCTACCCGATCCAGATCAGCAACCGCACGAAAGAGAAACTCATCTATTGCGGACGGGAAGAGCAAGATTGCCAGGTGCTGATCCAACGTGCCAACAAAGGCGACAAGGTGATCACCGACGTGACGGAGCTGCTCGGAAAAGATGTCTATGTAAAGCCGGGAACCAAATATTTCGAACGGCTGAAGAACCTCGATGTCGAATTAGGAGGCGGTATCCGGATTCATGAAGCGGATGCCGACACAGTGACAACGGAGGATCTGATCGGCATGGTTTCGCAAGGAGAAATCCCTTACACCGTAAGCGACGAGAATATAGCCCGCCTGAACAAAACTTATTTCTGGAACCTGAACGTTTCACTGAAGATCAGTTTTATGCAACGCTCCTCATGGGTCGTACGCAAAAGCAGCCCCGAACTGGCTAAGGCCATCGACGCGTGGGCATCTGACAAGGCGGGAACGCATGTCTACAAGGCTTTGACGAAACGCTATTTCGAACTGAGCAAACAACCCGTCACGACCGAACTGCCGGAAGTCAAAAACGGACATGTATCGCCCTACGACGAGCTGTTCCGCAAACATGCCAAAAACATCGGCTGGGACTGGCAGCTACTTGCTTCTATCGGCTACCAGGAATCCCGTTTCAATCCGAACGTCGTCTCATGGGCCGGCGCAGAAGGGCTGATGGGAATCATGCCGAACACGGCAAAGGCTTTAGGGGTAACGCCTCACGAACTGAAAAATCCGGACACGGGAATCCGTACGGGTGTGGATTGCCTGCGCCGTTTCCGTCAGGGATTTGGAAAAATAACGGATCCGGTCGAAAAGATCAAGTTCACCTTAGCGGCTTACAATGCCGGGATCGGGCATATCTACGATGCCCAACGACTGGCAGAGAAATACGGCAAAGACCCATACGTCTGGGATGATAATGTGGCCGAATATATCCGGATGAAGAACGATCCGGAGTACTACAATGATCCGGTCTGCAAACACGGCTACCTGCGTGGTTCGGAAACCTTCAATTATGTGCGCGAGGTGATGGAGCGTTACAACTATTATCTTCATAAAACAGGAAAGAAATAAAGAGGTGCGTATTGCTTATAACCAATGGTACCCTATTGCTTGGAACCAATCGGACCATCTTATTTTCAAGACCGGATATTTTCTTTTATCATCTCCTTAATAAGCAACATCACCTTCGGATGGCTCAGTGGGACGCCATCCAGAATCTCTTTTATTTCATTCGTGCTGATTGAATATCCGGTTTCTCCCGAACGGTATTCAAAGCAAACGTTTATTTTCGGATTGCCGGTGATCAACAAGGCGACTGTACCCGGAAGATCTCCCCAAGGCGGGCAATCGATATGATCCGAATGAAAGACAGCCCTCACATCCGTTCCCTTTCCCGGCTCGGATGTCAGAGTGACACTGCCGCCGGTTTGCTCCGCATTCTGGATCAGGAAGGGAAGGCCGAGTCCGACTTTGCGAGTCGTGCGGGTGGTGTAGAACGGGTTCGTGACACGCCGGGCGGTTTCCGCATCCATCCCTGAGCCGTTGTCCGTGATGCGGATGACGATGCGGGCATCCTGCTCTTCTACGGACAGCCCTATCTCCGAAGCATTTGCCCGGATACTGTTTGCGGTGATATCGGTGATATGGAAAGATAGATTATTCATGCTGTTACAATCGTATGACCGTTTTCCTTCCGGAAAGCCATTGCTAAATGTTCAAAATCAAGCAGGTCGGCTCTTAACAGGGAATATTTCGTGCCGATCTGTCCGGGATCATGCGCATCAGAGGCGCTGTAGACCGTGTAATGCTTCAAATAAGCATGTGCCGCCAACAGCCTTTCATAGCGGGCAGCATCCTTGAACTCGATCGCATCCAGCGGCAACGAAGGATCTATAAACCCCAACTGACTGATCAGGCTGAACGAAGGACGTTCGACATGGGCCGCAATGAACAACCCGCCCAGACGATGCACCACTGCGGCAATCTGTTCCACACTCCGGTCGAGGGCCGAGATAAGCAGATAAGGGGCTTCCCCCACGATCTCGTTCCGGGCGTTCACCCAGACCTGGTCGCCGAAACGTTCAGGATCGTTCGGGACAGGCGGCAGATGGTCATCCAGACACATCTGGAAAGCGGCACGGGCCCGGTCATCTGCAAAAAGTGCCACACAGTGCGCCTCTTCGCGTGTCGTCACCTCCGCACCGGCAAAGACCATGAGTCCCCGCTCCTCCCCTAAAGCCTGGATTTCGGGACATTGCAGCGTGCTGTTATGATCCGTCACAGCAATGGCATCCAATCCCCGTTCGAGGGCCGTTTCCACAATCCGCTGTGGGCTCATCTCCAGGCTTCCGCAAGGCGAAAGACAGGTGTGCAGGTGCAAATCTACCCGGAACTCTTTCATTCCTGTAGCAAAAGGCTGTATATTTTTCCCGTTACTTCGAATGCGGAAAGCGGCGTTCCGAGCAAAGGCACGTCTTCCTCTTTTCCTTTCTCAAGCGTCTCCTCGTCCGGCGAAGCCCCGTTCACGATCAGGACGGCAGCCGCATCTTTCAGGGTGGCGACCGCCACGATGTTCTGGTGTGTCTGCATCGTGACCCACAACATTCCTTCGTCTATATGTCCCATTACGTCACTCAACAGGTCGCTGGTGTAGCCGCCGGAAATCTCCGCGTCCAGTCCTGCCTCTCCGCAAAAAACGGTTAAGTTCAATTCTTTCACTAAATCACTGACCTTCATATTTGGCTCCTTTCTTATAACAATCTTTATTCAACCGGTCTTTCCCCCAGGTCTTTTCGATCAGGCGGAAAGCATGTTCCTTGTCCAGCTTCCCATGCTTCTCCATATTACGCTGCATGAAGACGCAATCGCTGAACTGCGCTTCGTGGCGAACGATGTCTTCCGCCAACGCCTGGCAGTTGGGCGAACCACAGGCCCCGCAATCGATGCCGGGCAGGTAGCACATCAACTTGCGCACCTGCTCCATCTTTTTCAGGACTTCTTCTATATTTCCTTCGTATCGCAACTTCGGGTTGGGTTGAAGCGGACGAATGGTGATGTGTTGTTTCAGATAGGACAACGCCTCCAACCGGTCGGAATAGATCAGCGGGGCTTTGTCGCGTTTCATCGAACGCTTCATCACCCGCTCGGCTGTCAGGAAACGGTTGGCGACTGCCAGCACGCCACCGGCACAACTCCGGTCGCAGGCACGCAATTCGAGGAAGTCCACATTGCGGACTTCGGTGGTCGATTCCATCCGTTCCAGAAACTCGATGACATTATGTATCTCGTCGATCGCCAGGCAGCGGCCGGAGAAATGTTTGGCTTCGCCTCCCGTCTGGCTCCAACGCATCTCCTTCTTGGTCAGGGAGGGCGGAAGGACGCATTCGGGCGTGTAGTTCTTCGGGCGGTTTTTCAGGATATGATATACCTTATTATATAGGGTATCCATATTGATCACGCCTTTGATCGTGGACGAATATCCCTCCGCACCTTTCAGGGAGGCGATCTTCGCCGCACAGGGCGTCACATAAAAAATACCGATCTCTTCGGACGAGAAACCGTCTTCTTCCAATACCTTATGATAGTAAGTGGCTGTCGCATTGACCGGCGGCTTCACCAACAAGATATTATCGACCAGGGCCGGGAAGCGCACCTGTATCAGCCGGACGATAGCCGGGCAAAACGAACTGATGACAGGTTTATCCTCCGCCAGCTCCATCTGCCTGAGCATCTCGCGATGGATCATGTCTGCCGTAAACTCGACCTGGAACACATGCGTGAACCCCAGTTCGTACAGCGCACTGAAAATCTCTTCCTCCGTCGTATATTTGGAGAACTGCCCGATAAAGACCGTCGGGACCAGCACGACACGGGCCTTGTAGTCGAAGATCTTCTGGAAGTCGTCCTGCTCCACATAGATGGCTTCCGTCGGGCAGGCTTTCAGACATTCGCCGCAGTCCACACACCAACCTTTACGGATGGAGGCTTTCCCCTCGCGGATGCGGATCGCACCGGTCGGGCACTTCGTCATGCAGTGGGTACAGCCGACACAACGGTCATTGTCTATTTTCAATGCGTGGTAAAACTTTGTCTCTTCCATGGCTATCTGTCGTTTGCGGAGAAATAGGTCAGCATACGGACAACCGTGCCCTCTCCGACTTTGCTCTCGATCGTTAATTCATCTACATTCTTCTTCATATTGGGCAACCCCATGCCTGCACCGAACCCCATCTCGCGGACGGCTGCCGATGCGGTGGAGAAACCTTCCTGCATGGCCTGTCCGATATCGGGAATGCCGGGACCTTCGTCTTGCAACAGGAGGCTGATCCTGTCGGCTTCGATATCGGCCAGAACCGTCCCCCGCCAGGCGTGCGCCACGACGTTGACCTCGGCTTCATAAAGAGCGACGACCACCCGCTTGATGATGCGCGGATCGACGGACAGTTGCTTCAACACCTTCTTTATCTGGCTCGAAGCATAGCCGGCTTTTGAGAAGTTGCCTCCTTCCAGTTCAAATCTGAATTGCATATCTTCACCTCCTTTTGTTTAATAGATCGGCGGAAGGCCGTTACAATAAAGTTCACCGACTGTATGGTACATCGAGTGATCCGTTTCCATCAGGATCATCTCGTTTTCTGCCGCCAGTTGTAAAATATCGGGAGTCGCTTTCTTTCCCCTGACGAACAGGATGCAGGAAACATCCGCCATCTCTGCCGTCCGGATCGTCTGCATGTTGCACAGACCCGTGACGAGGAGCACGCCGTTGCAATCCAATGTCAGGACATCGCTCATCAGGTCGCTGGCGAAGGCGCACTGCACTTCATGGTCTTCCCGGCCGTTACCACACACGACTGTCGCGCCGGTAAGTGCCATTATCTGCCGTATCTTCATTATTATATAAAGGTTATATTTGCCGGGACAATGTAAGAAATAGTTATAACTTTGCAAGCGAAAAGATACGGAAAGTTATAACTAAATCATGAAAATATGGGCGTAGTAATAGGTATTGACGTAGGTGGAAGCACAACCAAGATTATCGGAGTGGAAAACAAGAGCATCCAGTCGCCGATGTTCGTCAAGGCGACCGATCCGGTCACCTCGCTCTTCGGAGCTTTCGGCAAGTATATCTATGACAACGGGATCACCTTGCCGGAGATCGAGATGGTGATGCTGACGGGTGTCGGAAGCGCTTTCATCGACCAGCCGCTATACGGCTTGCCGACAGCCAAGACCGATGAATTCCTAGCCAACGGCCTCGGAGCCAAATATGCCGCTTCGCTGGAAAATCTGATTGTCGTAAGTATGGGGACGGGAACTTCTTTCGTAAAGGTTGAAGGGCCGCATATCCAGCATATCGGCGGCATCGGCATCGGAGGCGGAACCTTGCTCGGACTCTCCCGCCTGCTCCTGAAAACGCAGGACATCCATCTGATCGCTGAAATGGCCCGGAAAGGGACCCTGACGAATATCGACCTCCAGATACAGGACATCTGCAACAGGCCCCTGCCCGACCTACCGCTGGACGCCACCGCCTCCAACTTCGGAAAGGCGGACGGCAACGCCTCTCCCGAAGACATTGCTTCCGGGATTATCCACATGGTCTTGCAATCGATCGGCCAGGCTGCCATCCTGTCGGCTCTCAACAGCCCGATCCGCGATTTCGTCCTGATCGGCAACCTGACGCAACTGCCCCAGTGCAAGGATATCTTCCCTAAGCTGGAAGAAATGTATGGCGTCCGTTTCCTAATCCCCAAATATTCGGAATACAGGACAGCCATAGGCGCCGCCCTCACCTATATGGACGGGGCACCGATTCATCCGATCAAATAAAGCGGTAAAAAGATTATCAGTTAACTGTCAGCTCATTGCATTTACATGTCATTTACATGCCGATGTAAAAGCATTTACGTTCCCATGTAAAAGGATTTACATCGGCATGTAAAAGCATTTACGTCGGCATGTAACGTCTTTTACCTGGGCATGTAAAAGACAGCAGATGCCCGGTCACCAGTCGTATTCCTCCACATATCCGTCAAAGTATTCGTCCAACCGCACGCCTAACTTCCTGGCAAGCGCAACCACCTGCTGCTGCTCGGCCGGTGACAGCAACGTTTCTCCTTTCCGCTTCTGATAATATCTCCTGACTCCCCAACTACCGATCAGACGACACCTGAACGTACCCGACACACTGACCGCCAAGGCTCCGGCCGTACACAGGAACCCTTTGGCATAACGCACTTTCTCGTTGGAACGGTAATACTTGCACTTCCCCGCCATCGCTTCTATCGCTTTCAGATGCAATGTCGGAGGAAAAACAACATTTGCCGGAATACGGTCGTATGCGATCCGCCTGAGACAAGTGTCGCCGCGAGGACAGTCTGCCGCACATAAACCGTAATTAGAAGGAATTTTAGAATAAGATGTGTCTTTCATCATAGTTCTTGTATTTTAATGATTACATAGCAAAGGTACGATAATTCGTTCCCGCCGCAAGCCGGCAGGCGGAAATCGGTGAAACTTTCCAAAGGCTGACAAAAAGATACGAGTAACGACAAAAATAATAGGATACGAATAGGTTAGGATTCCAATTTATGCTTACCTTTGGTTGCATTAAATTAAATTTATAATATCATGTTCGCAAAAGAAACTTATATCGCCCGCAGGGCTAAATTAAAACAGACGATAGGTTCCGGCCTGCTGTTATTTTTGGGTAACGATGAGTCAGGCATGAACTATGCCGATAACACATACCATTTCCGCCAGGATTCCACTTTTCTGTATTTCTTCGGGCTTCCCTACGCCGGGCTGTCCGCCATCATCGACATAGACAACAACCGTGAGATCATTTTCGGCGACGAACTGACGATCGACGCAATCGTCTGGATGGGAACACAGCCGACGCTGAAGGAAAAGAGCGAAGCAGCCGGTATCACCGAAGTACGTCCGTTCAAGGAAATCGAAACCTATCTGAAGAATGCGCAGCAGAAAGGCCAACCGATTCATTACCTGCCGACTTACCGCGCCGAACACCAGATCAAGCTGTTCCAGTGGTTAGGCGTCGTTCCGGGAGCCGAAAAACCTTCCGTACCTTTTATTATGGGCGTTGTCAACCAGCGTAACTATAAGAGCGAAGAAGAAATTGCCGAAATAGAAAAGGCTTGTATCGTGACAGCCGACATGCATCTGGCCGCCATGCGCACCGTTCGTCCGGGCATCCGCGAAAGCGAAGTGGCCGCCGCCGTTGCCGAAGTTGCTTATGCCAACAATTACGAACTCTCTTTCCCGATCATCGCGACGATCAACGGGCAGACGTTGCACAACCATGATCATAGCAATTTGATCAAGAGTGGCGACATGCTTCTGCTCGATGCCGGCGCCGAAACGGAGATGGGATATGCCGGCGATATGTCGTCAACGATTCCTGCCGATGCCAAGTTTACAACTCGCCAACGTGAGATCTATGATATCCAGGTGGCTGCCCACGAAGCGGCTGTTGCAGCTTTGCGTCCGGGCATCCCGTTTGTCGATGTATATGAATTGTCCTGCAAAGTGATCATGGAAGGCCTGAAAGAGTTGGGCTTCGTGAAAGGCGATCCGATGGAAGCGGTCAAAGCCGGTGCTCATGCCATGTTCATGCCTTGTGGCCTGGGACACATGATGGGACTGGACGTTCACGATATGGAAAACTTAGGCGAAGTCTACGTCGGATATGACGGCCAACCGAAGAGCACGGAGTTCGGACGCAAGTCTCTCCGCCTCGGACGTAAGTTGGAACCGGGCTTTGTCCTGACTATCGAGCCGGGCGTTTACTTTATCCCCGAACTGATGGATCTCTGGAGAAGCCAGAACAAGTTCACCGAATTTATCAATTACGACAAGCTGTTCACATATAAAGATTTCAGCGGTATCCGCAACGAAGAGGACTATTTGATCACCGAAAACGGCGCCCGCCTGTTAGGTAAAAAGATCCCCGTCCGTGCTGAAGAGGTCGAAGCGATAAGAAAATAAAAACAAAACAGAAATGACGAGAGTGCCCCTGTTGTATTAACGGGATACATCCTCGTCATTTCTGCCTGATTTTTTACAACTTTTATCCCTTGATCTGCCTATTCGTGCAGGATCAGGACAAGCGCACCGAAGGCATGAGGGACGATTGTTCCATATCTCTGATAAAACGGTATTATTTTAAGAAAACACTTTTTACTTAAAATAATTATTCGTTCCTTCGCCTCACAATTACAATCGTATGGGACAAAAAGACGAAATAATACTGATAAACATAAATGGTACGGATCGTCCGGGGGTGACCGCCGCCCTTACCGAGATACTGGCCAAGAACAACGCGGTTATCCTGGACATCGGTCAAGCTGATATCCACAACAACCTCTCTTTAGGCATCTTATTTCAAAGTAGCGAAGGCAATTCGGGGGATATTCTGAAAGAGTTACTCTTCAAAAGTTATGAGCTTGATGTAAATATCCGTTTCAACCCGATCACCGAGGAAGCTTATAACCAATGGGTTTCCATGCAAGGCAAGAACCGGTATATAATAACGATTCTGGGCCGGAAACTGACTGCCCGACAAATCGCAGGTGTTACACGCATTGTTGCCGACCAGGACATGAACATCGACGACATCAAGCGTTTGACGGGACGTATCCCTTTGGACGAGAATGCCCGGACGCCGAAAGCCAGTGTAGAATTCTCCGTGCGCGGTACACCGAGGGACAAGGAACAGATGAAGGCCGATTTCATGAAACTCTCTGCCGAGCAGGAGATGGATATATCTTTTCAGGAAGAAAGCATGTATCGACGCATGCGTCGCCTGATCTGCTTCGATATGGATTCGACATTGATTGAAACGGAAGTTATCGACGAACTGGCTATCCGAGCCGGTGTCGGTGATCAAGTGAAAGCCATTACCGAAGCGGCCATGCGGGGAGAAATTGACTTCTGCGAAAGTTTCCGTCAACGTTGTGCCTTGTTGAAAGGCTTGGATGTCTCCGTTATGCAGGAAATAGCCGAGAACCTGCCGATTACCGAAGGGGTAGACCGTCTGATGCGTATATTGAAAAAGGTAGGCTTCAAGATTGCGATCCTTTCCGGAGGATTTACTTATTTTGGCAACTATCTGAAACAGAAATACAACATTGACTACGTCTACGCCAACGAGCTTGAAGTGGAAAATGGAAAGCTGACCGGACGTCATGTCGGCGACATCGTGGACGGGAAACGCAAAGCGGAACTGCTCCGTCTTATTGCACAAGTCGAGAATGTGGATATCCGCCAGACGGTCGCTGTCGGAGACGGAGCCAACGACTTGCCGATGATCAGTATTGCCGGTCTTGGAATCGCTTTCCATGCCAAACCAAAAGTAAAGGCTACGGCCAAACAGTCCATTTCAACGATCGGGCTTGACGGTATCCTGTATTTCTTGGGCTATAAAGATTCCTATCTGGATGAAAAAATGTGACATTGATTTATTATATAGATAAATAATCATAAATAGTAAAATGATCAGACACATCGTAATGTTTAAATTGAAGGAGTTTGCAACTCCGGCCGACAAGCAGGCTAAAATGCAGGAAATCAAAACAGGATTAGAAGCATTGATCGACAAAATCGACGTCTTGCGCATGATCCGCGTAGATTTTAACGTGAATCCGGCAGAGACATGGGATATCATCCTTACTACGGAGCTGGATACACTTGAGGATGTCGGAACGTATGCCAACCATCCCGAACATGTAGCCGTATCCAAGGGCATCATCGGTCCCGTCAAGGCAGACAGAGCTTGCGTCGATTATGAATATTAACAAGCGAAGAGTATCATGAAAGACTTTGATCTTGAAGAACGAGTAAACCGTGCAGTTCAGAATTTCGAAGCAGGTTATAATTGTGCACAATCTGTCTTTCTGGCTTACTCGGATATCTTTGAATTGGATATGGAGACAGCCAAGAAAATGTCTGTCTCTTTTGGAGGAGGTGTAGGTCGTATGCGCGAAATTTGCGGAACAGTCAGCGCAATGGCTATGTTAGCGGGATTCAAATATCCGGTTCAGGACATTTCCGATCAGGAAGCCCGCACCAGGAATTATGCAATGGTACAGAAAATGGCTGACATGTTCAAGGAGAAAAACGGGACAATCATCTGCCGCAACCTTTTGCCTCCTGAAGACGCAGCAGCTACGACACCGGCACCAGCCGCCCGTACGCAAGAATATTATAAGAAGCGCCCTTGCGGAAGATTCGTTGGAGATTCGGCTCGCATTGCAGGAAGAATGCTGAAAGGAGAATTGGATTGATGGCTTATGCCATCAATCTGATTTGTGTAACAATGCCTAAACTCCGTATTTCATTGAATAAGTTCGTATAGGAAGAGATCGCCTTTACATTCACTTTGTATGTGATAACAGATCGATCCTCTTTATAAAACGTCTCGAAAGAGACACTTACGATAAAAACGCCTTTACTTTCCAATATCTTCCGGACAGCCTTCAAATCGGGGGTCGCCGTAGAACAGGTGATAGTCAGGATCTTATTGACACCATTCAAGAACATTCTTCTCTCCAAACGTTCCAGACTGACCAAAATAAAAAGTGTTATGACAGTTGCAATAGCAGCCGGAATATACATTCCGGCTCCCACTGCCAAACCTATTACTGCCATTACCCAGATACAAGCTGCCGTCGTCAGCCCATGAACACTTCCGTGACTTTGGATAATTGCTCCAGCTCCAAGAAAACCGATACCCGAAAGCACTTGTGCCGCAATACGTCCCGGATCGCCATTCAAGAAGTTAGGATAACATTGCGGAATCCAGATAGAGACCAGCATAGCTGCAGTCGAACCCATACAAATCAATGTAAAGGTACGCATTCCCGCCTCCCGTCTTCTGAACTGGCGCTCTATCCCGATGACAGCTCCCAAGAGAAAACTGATCAACAACTTTACAGTTGCCGTATAAGGAGTAATAACCGTGTTTTGTAATATGTCGTTTATCTGTTCTAACATACTTATTGCTTTAGTAACACACAAATATGAACATTTGTTTGATTACTTGACCTCTGTAATTTCAATCACATGACTATTTGTCGGCCGACTTGAAAACACAGGAATGCCTACATTCATCAGAAACTCTCCGGAGAACGTTTTACCGTTGCAGGCCAACCTGGATTGCGTACCCGGAATCAGGTTGATTTCTTTCAATTCGTAACGGGCATCCTCCTTCAAGCCCTCTAAACGAAGGGGTTGTATCGACTCTGCGTATCTCGGATGGATATCGAAGGCAAACAGAACAGCTTTGTCTGCATTGTCGTTGGCATACATAACAGCAGCATGCTGGCTTTCATAAGGCGACTGCAAACGGTATTGGTCACCGTCTAAAATAACATCATCCAAACGTTTGAAGTTAGCCACCGCCTCTTTACAGTATTGCTGATCTGCCTGGTTCATTTCGTGAATACGGATGTCGAAACCTAACTTACACATACTGGCTACGTCTGTGCGGAACTTAACCGGCTGTTTACCCCAACTCGTTACGTGGGCAGCCATACTTTTAGCGGGAAAGAAGTGAGAATAACCCCATTGGATAAAAATGCGCTCTACGGCATCCGTATTATCGCTCGGCCAAAACTCGGTGAAATATTTCAACGCTTCATAGTCACAACGTCCACCACCACCGGAACACAGCATCATCGGCAGATTCGGATATTTCTGTTTGATCCGTTCCAGCACATTATAAAGACCGCGTACATACTCAATGTATAAATGGGACTGCTGATCTTTCAGATACGGAGAGTAGATATTCGTTATCGGGCTGTTGCAATCCCACTTGAAATAGGCGATACCCGGATATTTCGTCATCAGATTGTCTACCACACCATATACATAATCCTGGACTTTCGGATTAGTCAAATCCAAAACCATCTGATTTCTAAAGTAATACTCGTCACGATTCGGCAAATGAATCACCCAGTCCTTATGTTTCTCATACAACTCGCTTTTAGGGTTTACCATTTCCGGTTCGATCCACAAACCGAACTTAATGCCTCTGTCCGTCGCTTCCTTCACCAACTTTCCGATACCGTTAGGCAGCTTGGTTACGGTTTCTTCCCAATCCCCCAAGCCTTGACGGTCACTGCTACGAGGATACTTATTGGCGAACCAGCCGTCGTCGAGCAGGAACATATCGACTCCTAATGCAACGGCTTCATCCATAATATTCACCAGTTTATCTTCATTAAAGTCAAAATAGGTCGCTTCCCAGTTGTTCAGCAATGTCATACGGGATTTCTCACCGTCCTTCAACTGATATTTGCGTGCCCAACGCTGGAAATCGCGGCTGGCTTTCCCCTTACCTTCCGTGCTGTAGGTGAAAATGAACTCCGGTGTGCGGAACACTTCATTCGGTTTCAACGAGTACTCCGATGCATACGGGTTGATACCGGAAAGTACGCGCAAGCCATTTTCATTATCCACTTCAAACGTAAAACGATAATTTCCTGTCCATCCGATAGTTCCGAATAATACATCTCCGGCATTCTCTTCCGCTTTCCTGTCCAGAGCAAGCAAAAAAAACGGAGAACAAAACATGTTGGCACGACTCCCCAACTTGGTATCCAACATCTTTTTACCGAAAGCCAGCTCGGTTTCCTTCATATTGACTTCATGTGCCCAGTCTCCTGCAAATTCGGTCAGAAAATACTTGCTGCCGTTCAGATGCAACAAAGAGGAAGCATAGTTATAAAGGGTGACAGGCTTCTTCTCCTGATGCGAGATCTCCGCATATTCCTTGATGATGTTTTCCTTCGGATAAGCGATGAAATGCAACTTCACTTCGACCGGATATTTATCATCTTTCAAAAGAATTACCGTCTCGTCAACTCCCGGCTGAAGCTGTTTGTTTTCGTGGGAGATATATTTCAGGAGCAGTGACGAGTTACCGTCATTATGCAAAACACGGATAGCCGGCTCGAAATAATCTTCCATGCCATGTGTCAGATAGGCTTCATTACCGAGAGGTAATTGTACGATATCCGAATCGAATGACAGTTTTTGTCCCAGATAAGATTGATACAGGCGGCCATTTTTATCATCAACCTTATAAATAAGGCTAATGTCATCGGTTGTAATTGGAATTACAGTTTTTCCATTTGCACTCAGCGTCGCTGATATCGCTATTAGACATAGCAAAAAAAGATGTCTGATCTTCATGTTTTTCTTCTATAATTTATTAATTTAGATATTACAAATTCAAGGTTTATTTTATATACGAACAAAGATATTATAATTATTGGAATAATGATAGTCCAAACGAATAAAAATTACAAGAAAAAGCCTGTAAAACGCATAAAATAAGTCGTTTTACAGGCTTTTCTTTAATTTTTATTCCGAAAAGGATTATCTCATCCTGTTTTTATACTTCCAAAGCTCCGATCAGTTCGCGGACAGACGAAAAACCATGTCTGTCACAATAGTCGTTCATCCCTTCGATAACCTTTATACCAACAGCTGGATCTACAAAATTGTAGGTTCCGATCTGGATTGCTGTAGCTCCGGCCAGCATGAACTCCACCGCATCTTTCCAGTTCGAAATACCTCCCAAACCGATAATAGGAATCTTTACAGCCTTATAAGTCTGCCATACCATCCGCAAGGCAACCGGCTTTACACAGGGACCGGAAAGACCACCGGTTATTGTAGATAATACCGGTTTACGCTTCTCCGCGTCAATGGCCATCCCCAGCATAGTATTAATCAATGAAACGGAATCTGCTCCTTCGGCTTCGACCGCTCTAGCAATCTCCGTAATGTCGGTCACATTAGGGGAAAGTTTTACAATAAGGGTCTTCGGATAAACCTTGCGGACAGCCTTCACCACTTCACTTGCCCCACAAGTCGTCACTCCAAAAGCCATACCTCCCTGCTTTACATTCGGACAAGAAATATTTAGTTCGATCGCCGGAATATTGTCCAAATCTGCAATCTTCTCAGCACATTCCACATACGTTTCCACAGAGGAACCGCTCACGTTTACAATCATGTTCGTGTCGATATCCTTAATCTCCGGATAGATATGATCGACGAAATATTGTGCACCCTTATTCTGCAAACCTACGGCATTCAACATTCCCGAAGGGGTTTCCGCCATACGGGGATACAAATTCCCTTCGCGTGGCTGGATCGTTGTTCCTTTCACAAAAATACCACCCAAGCGGGAGATATCCATAAAGTCCGAATACTCAATGCCATATCCGAAAGTACCCGACGCCGTCATGACCGGGTTCTTCAATTGCAAATTACCAATGTTTACGTTTAATTCAGCCATGTCAAATTTTCAATATTAAATACAGGTCCTTCAGTACATACACACACATGATGCTCATCTTTGGTCTTCTCCACACAACATAAGCAAGCTCCTATACCACAAGCCATTGTATTTTCAAGAGAGACTTCGCATATAATAGAGTTTGCATGGGCATATTTGGCAACAGCCACCATCATCGGTTTAGGTCCACAAGTGTAAATCCGGTCGAAATGTACATCTTTCAAGATGGAATGGTTGGTCACATATCCCTTTTCGCCCAATGAGCCGTCTTCTGTTGTAACATAGACTGTTCCAAACTGTTCGAACTGTTCCAATTGTAACACATCTTCCTTTGAACGGGCTCCTAAAAGGAACGTAGGTGCGTAACCGGCTTTTTTCAGGATGGATCCCAAATACAACATCGGGGCTGTCCCGACACCACCACCGATCAGCAGTAATTTTTGTTCTTTATCGGCAGGCAGCGTGAAACCGTTTCCCAAAGGCAACATGATGTTAACAACATCACCCGGTTTATACTTAGCCATCCGGCGTGTTCCGTCACCGACCAACTGGACGAGCAACCACAGTTCATTGGTCGCTCTGTCGACATAATTAATTGAGATCGGACGACGAAGAAATGTTGTAGGAGAGTTATCCACACGTACCTGTACGAACTGTCCCGGCAACATTTCCGGCAGGATCTGATCAGATGTTAGTTTGAGCAGGCAATAATTTTTGTGAAGGCTACAGTTTTCAGTCACCTTCATGTCAAGCATGTACTTCTTCATATAATATGATTAGTCTAATTCTATACAAAGATACATGAATATGGTATATAAACCAAAACAAGCTATTCTTTCTTATTTTTTTCAGAAACAAAAGTGTCAAATGTATTATCGGAATAGAATACCATTATTTTACTTACTTTTCTGGTTGCTGTTTCTTGCTGTATAATTTGCTCAACAACAGTAGGTTTTACAGTGTTTACAGGTGTATCAACCCTCATTTCCTTGCGATATTCAAGAGCAGCTTGCCCTCCGGACGGATTTATCGCCGTATTTGAGAACAAATCGGGTTGTGTTGACATATGATCTCGCACCATTTCGCCTTTACCGAAAAGGAGCCAGTCGGAATCGACATAAGTGAACCGATCCAGAATTTTTATAAGGACATCCAAGCTTACATTATTTCTTCCGTTCAAAATATGCGACATTGCTGAACGCTGGATACCGATTGCTTCTGCAAATTTAGAAGGGGTCAAGCCTTCACGCTCCATTATTTGAGTAATACGTCCTATCATTTTTGTAAATCCGAATTTGTTTATAGAAATACTGCCATTATGTCTGTTTACATGGAAGGAATGTATACAAATCAATAACGATACAAATATACACAATGATTCTCAATTGTACAATTTAATTATATAAACTTAAACTAATACTTTTGTATCACATGGATAACAATTGTTTCCGTTAAGATTGTGAACAGGTTGTTTTAATGTAAAAATCATATTAAAGTATTACTTAATAGATAGGATATATTTTACTGTTAATCTTTTAATTAATAGAAAACGAGATTGAGATAACACGCCTATTTAGCCATAATTGTACGCATATGTAACAAAATAGTTAATGCATTAAATTAATAATCCTGTATAATCATTTGGTATATGATTACTTATGCTAAAAATATAAAGTAGAGATAAAATTGTTACTTTTGTCGGTTTATGATAGTAATGTAAACATAAACAAATGTTACACCCCTGTTATATGTTTACAAAATAGAATCGTATAATGGCTATCTTTTGTACAAAAAGGGTTGTTTACATTTCTAACAAGCACTATTCCGTTCACAATTCAATACCGAACTAAAAATACTTGATTTCATAAACTGACAAAGTGTCTCTAATTTGTACTTGTACGATTTATGGACGAACATACTTTTATGCAGCTAAGGTTTTCCCTCTCCATTTTTGTGATTTTTGTGAACAGATATTCAGGAAAAGGCAAATATTAAAATCTAAGTAGGGTAAAATCAACGATAAAAGATTGAGAAACAATAAGAAGAGGCTTTTTATCCGGTTCAATTTTTCTGTTGTTCCAGATAAAAAGCCTCTTCTTTAGGCCAATCAAGTATAAAAAACGGTTTAATGCAGGATTTTGTAGAGTAATTCCTTTAAAAGTTCGGCATCGGAAACAGAAGCGTTTTCCACTCCCTTCGAACGGGCATCCGTCATACGGATATCGCTGATCAGGTTGAACACTTTCATCGCCGAATAGTTTCGCATCCCTAAAAGATAATCCTTAACCTGGAATGTCCCCCGAAGTCCGAGTGCCGTCATCAAGCCGGCTTCGGAACGATCCTTCGTATAATAACAAATCAGGAGGTTCGAGAAATAGTTAAATAATACAGGAAGGGTCATCTGGATCGGATTACTTTTCGGGTTCTTCTCGAAGTATTGGGCAATACGGTTCGCCTTCAAGATATCTTTCATGGCAAGTGCCTTTATCAGTTCAAAGTTATTGTACTCTTTACTGATTCCGATATTTTGCTCCACCAGTTCCGGCGTGATGCGTTTTGCGCCTTTTTCAGGCAGGATCAGTGCCAGCTTGTCCAATTCCTTACTCAGACGGCTTAAATCGTTTCCAAGGAAGTCTGAAAGCATCTGAGACGCCTTTCCGTCTATCCCTATGGAACGCATCTGCATAAAAGAGGCGATAAATGCCGGCATCTTGTAGTCGGGAATCTTTTTGGACTCGAACAGCACCCCGGTTTTATCTGTTGCGGAAGCCAGCGCCTTGCGGCGATCTAAGTTTTTATATTTATAATTGATGACCAGAACTGTCGACATTAAAGGGTTCTTAACATAGTTCGACAGAAGCTCGATATCACGAATTAATTGAGCCTCCCGGACAACCACTAACTGATATTTTGACATCATCGGGAAACGGCGGGCAGCGTTAATTATAGATGCTGCATCCGTATCTGCTCCATACATGATAATTTGGTTAAAATCCCGTTCGGATTCTTCCAATACATTTTCGAGTAGCAAGTCTGTTATCTGATCCATAAAAAACGGTTCGTCACCCATCATTATATAGACAGGAGCGAATTTTTTTGCAACGATATCCCGACATATTTCCTCGTATGTATATTCTTTTTTTGCCATATTTGTGTGCGATCTCAATTAAAATTACCAACTGAAACGGATGTGACGGATCGTCTTCTTTCCATCAATAATCTGGCGAAGCGCTTCCACTCCCAACATTACATGCTCTTTCGCAAAATTCCGGGTCACCTCGCGATCGCTGGCTTCCGTTTTCACCCCGGCTTCTTCCATAGGTTTGTCGGAAATCATCAATAAAGCTCCTGTCGGAATCTCGTTTGCAAAGCCTGCCGTAAACAAGGTTGCTGTCTCCATATCGATACCGGTAGCGTGTGTACGGCGAAGGTAGTTTTTGAAATCGCTGTCATATTCCCATACCCGTCGGTTCGTCGTGTAGACAGTCCCGGTCCAGTAGTCTTTCCCCCGGTCACGTATGGCGGACGAGATGGCGCGCATCATCGAGAAAGCCGGGAGCGACGGCACTTCTGCCGGCAGATATTCGTTCGAAGTGCCTTCTCCTCGGATAGCCGCAATCGGCATGACATAATCTCCCAGGTTGTTCGCCTTCTTCAATCCTCCGCATTTCCCCAGAAAAAGGACGGCAGTCGGCTTTATCGCCGATAGCAAATCCATAATTGTCGCCGCATTCGCGCTCCCCATCCCGAAGTTGATAATTGTGATGCCATTGGCCGCTGCGTTCGGCATGGAGTTTTTCAGTCCCAGGATCGGCACGTTAAAATGGTCGGCAAACAGTTCCACATACTTCGTGAAGTTGGTAAGCAGGATATATTTGTCGAAGTCTTCCAGCTTCCGCTCCGTATAGCGCGGCAACCAATTCTCGACAATTTCTTGTTTTGTTTTCATAAATCACTACCTTTGATGGTCTATTTTCACAGAATAAAAGAACAAATATAGTAAATGCTTGCATTAAACTTACCTGGTTTTGCGCCTAAAGTAGCAGAAAAAGATGGAAAACGTACGATCTTCGATCCCGTACGGCAAAAATATGTGGCTCTCACTCCTGAAGAATGGGTACGTCAGCATTTTGTCAATTATCTGATCACTCGGAAAAGCTACCCGAAAGAACTGCTGGCAAACGAAGTGCTGGTCAAGCTGAATGGAACCTCCAAACGTTGCGATACGGTTGCTTACAGCCGTTTTCTTGAACCTCTGGTCATCGTCGAGTACAAGGCTCCCCATATAAACATTACCAACACTGTTTTCGACCAAATAGCCCGTTATAACATGGTGCTACGTGTCGAATACCTGATTGTTAGCAATGGCTTAAACCACTATTGCTGCAAAATCGACTATAACAACCGGGCATACACTTTTTTGGAAGGAATACCCGCATACAACGAATTATAAACCTCGTTTTTACCGATATTAACATCCGATATACAAACCTTTACATCCAAATGCCAGGACCTTTTTTGTCAAAACAGGGCGGAAAAAATCCTCTGCATCCCCATCTTCACGCCTGTACACCCGGATGTAGGCTCCTTGAACATCCGGATGTCCGTCCTCCCTACACCCGGATGTTTACGGACAAATGTAGTTAGTTTACTAAAAATAAGACCGTTAGTTCTACAAACGGATCCCTTTATTTCTCTCAAAAAAGAAACGGATGTCTTGTGATAGGGTGTGATAGAAGTGTGATAGAGAAAACAAAATAGTATCACTTGTTATCGCCATTGAAAAACAAAGGCAACGCCCGGCCGGGTGATAGAGTGATACTACAAAAGCAAAACAACACGGGTAAACAACAAAACTCTAACTAAAACTTACAGAACGGATGCGGTCTGATCCCTATATATCATAATGGAATCGGACATCTGCATATTGGCCGGTCTGTCGACATACACGGAATTACTATCCTTTATGACAGGTTGGTCAGTTGTTTTCTTCTCATCGAAGATTAGTGAATAACCTAAGATTACTGCAAAAAAAGATAATATCAATGCTTTCATATTCTATTACAATTTTAATATCATATATAAGTATGATGTATTCAAAACGCAAAACGCTGCACTATATTACAAAAGAAATGTATTTTCTTTGTAATTCTTTCGTAACAACTCGTCCTTATCCCTTGATTTTTATGGATAACAGGTTAATACACAGAATAGTTCAAAAAAAATCGGGGAAAGAATAAATATCCTTCCCCGATTCTATTATTGTCATGTTTCGAATGATCTGTTACGCGCCGAAATCGTCGAAATGCAACATTTCACGCGGCACGCCCAGATTGTCCAGCATATTTTCCACTGCCTTTGACATCGGGCCCGGACCACACATGTAGTATTCGATATCTTCCGGAGCTTCGTGATCCTTCAGATATGTATCGTAGATTACTTGGTGAACGAAACCGGCCGTGTACTTCACTCCTGCCGCATCGGCTGCCGGATCCGGACGGTCGAGTGCCAGATGGAATGTGAAGTTCGGGAATTCCTTTTCGATTTCCAGGAAATCTTCCAGATAGAACACTTCGTTCAAGGCACGGGCGCCATAGAAGTATGACATCTTGCGATCCGTAGTCTTGAGTGTCTTCGTCATGTGCATGATCTGAGCACGAAGCGGAGCCATACCGGCACCACCACCGACCCACATCATCTCTCTCTTCGAATCGAAGATCGGATGGAAATCACCATAAGGACCGCTCATCGTCACCTTATCACCCGGTTTCAGGGTAAAGATATAAGAAGAAGCTATACCCGGCATCACATCCTGGAAGCCCACTTCGGGTTTCGGTTTGAACGGCGGAGTGGCTATACGAACCGTCAACATGATGCGGTCACCTTCTGCAGGATAGTTGGCCATAGAGTAAGCACGGATGGTCGGTGTGTCGTTCTTGCATTTCAACGTGAACAAACCGAACTTTTCCCAAGCCGGCAGATATTCTTCGCCGATCAGCGACTTGTCGATATCCTTGTTGTAATCCATTGCGTATGCCGGAATCTTGATCTGGGCATAAGAACCCGGCAGGAAGTCCATGTGTTCACCCTTAGGCAACGCCACGATAAACTCTTTGATGAAAGTAGCCACGTTCTTGTTGGAAATGACTTCGCATTCCCATTCCTTTACACCGAAAACTTCGTCCGGAACCTGAACGACCATATCTTCCTTCACTTTGCACTGACATGCCAGACGCCAGTGTTCCTTAATCTGTTTACGAGAGAAAAAGCCCTTTTCTGTCGGCAGGATTTCCCCGCCTCCTTCCAATACCTGTGCACGGCACTGGCCACATTTACCACCACCACCACAAGCTGAAGACAAGAAGATACCACCACTTTGCAAACCAGCCAGCAAAGTGCTTCCTATCGGAGTCTCAATATCTTTTTCTCCATTTACCTTCAGGTCTACATTTCCTGACGGTACCAATTTTGCTTTGGCCGCCAACAACGCACCCACCAGGATCAGCGTAATCACCAAGAAGATCACGGCACCTGCTGCGATTGTAAGACTGCCAGTCGTCATTAATAAAGTCATTTCTGTAATAAGTTTAATGCGTTAATATTATATCTTAAGACCTGAGAAGCACATGAATGCCATACCCATCAAACCTGTGATGATAAAGGTGATACCAAGACCTTTCAACGGTTTGGGGATATCCGAGTATGCCAGCTTTTCACGGATGGCAGCCATACCGACGATAGCCAACATCCAACCGATACCAGAACCTAAGCCATAAACAGTTGCAACACCTACGTTAGGAAATGCCTTTTGTTGCATAAACAGAGAACCACCCAGGATAGCGCAGTTTACAGCGATCAGCGGCAAAAAGATACCCAGAGAAGCGTACAGAGCCGGAGCAAACTTTTCCACTACCATTTCCACCAGCTGCGTAAACGAAGCGATGATGGCGATAAAGATAATGAAAGCAAGGAAGCTCAGGTTTACACCAGCGAATTCAGCACCCAGCCATTGCAGAGCACCTTCCTTCAATACATAATTTTCAAGCATATAGTTGATCGGCAACGTACATGTCAGAATGAACGTCACAGCCATACCTAATCCCAAAGCAGTCTTTACGTTCTTGGAAACAGCCAGGAAAGAACACATACCCAGATAGTATGCGAAAATCATGTTGTCTACAAAGATCGAGCGGACAAATGTGCTTAATAATTCTTCCATTCTATTATTTTTTTAATAGTTAGCATTAATTTTCCTGAAGTTCCTTGTTACGAGAACGGTGAACCCAAATAATCACGGCAATCACGATCAATGCCATCGGAGGCAGGATCATCAAACCGTTGTTCACATAACCGAAGTCATAGAATGCCTGCGGAATAACCTGGAATCCCAGCAACGTGCCGGAACCTAACAGCTCGCGGAAGAAACCGACGATCACCAGGATCAATGCATAGCCTAAACCGTTACCGATACCGTCAAGGAATGATTCCCACGGACCGTTACCCAGTGCAAATGCTTCCAGACGTCCCATCAGGATACAGTTGGTAATGATCAGACCCACAAACACTGAAAGCTGTTTGTTTACGTCATAAGCAAACGCTTTCAGCACTTCACTCACGATAGTCACCAATGCAGCCACCACCACCAGCTGCACAATGATACGGATACGGTTTGGAATCGTATTACGCAGCAGTGAAATGATCACGTTGGCAAAAGCCACAACAGCCGTTACTGAAATACCCATTACAATAGCCGGCTCCAGTTTTGATGTTACAGCCAGCGCAGAGCAGATACCCAACATCTGGACGATGACCGGGTTGTTTACGCTAAGCGGGCCTAACAGAACTTCTTTATTCTTTTCAGATAATAATCCCATTTTCTACTTAATTTTGTGAGGTTAAAAACTTAACATAACCATTCAAACTATTAAATAACATCGCCTGTACTCCCTGGCTTGTAATCGTACCGCCGGAAATACCGTCTACATAATCCTGACCGGCAACGCTCTTGCCAGGCTTAACGACCGCAATAGACTTGAATGTACCGTCCATGAACAGTTTCTTACCCTTGAATTCATTGCTGAATGCAGGTTTTGCTATTTCAGCACCCAATCCCGGAGTTTCACCCTGGTGGCTGAAATCAGCACCATAAACCGTATTCCTATCGCTGTCTACAGAAATATATCCCCACAGCGGTCCCCACAAACCGGCACCATGCAAAGCCATGATGTATTTAGGCTGGCCATCTACATTTGCAACGAAAACCGGATACTGGTGTTCGGCAGCAGCCTTCACCACATCGGCGGCAAAAGCGTCACCTTCTACTTTTTCACCATTTTCATTTACCAGAAATGCTTCTTTGATCAATTCCGAATATTTAGCTTCGGCTTCATTTGCCGGAACCGTCACGTTGATGGAGCGCAGGATCTGCTGTCTCTTGTCGTTTTCCTCGTTTTTCTGCTGGAAAGTTCTAAGCGATTGCGAAGTAAAGGCCAGCACGACTGCGACCAGAACAACCATTACGGAAGCATAAACAACAGTATACACGTTACTGTCTCTGTCCAATCCCTTTTTCTTGTCGGCAGCAGCCTCGTCTTTCATTTCTTCGAAATCGGAAGCGGGAGCTGCACATACAGGACAAACATCCGGAGCTTTATTTCCTTCGTGGATATATCCACATACTTTACATTTATATTTTGCCATACTCCTTCTTACTTTATTTGATTACACGTTTCAATCTGCGGTTGATGTTAGCTTCCACTACATAATAGTCGATTAGCGGAGCAAATACATTCATCAACAAGATAGCGAGCATCATACCTTCTGGATAACCCGGATTCAATGCACGGATAATAATAGCCATAGCTCCTACCAGGAATCCGTAGATGTACTTACCTGTTTCCGTACGGGCAGAAGTGACAGGATCGGTAGCCATAAACACGGCACCGAATGCGAAACCACCCAGGAACAAATGATCCAACGGAGATACACACATGGCCACCGTCGTTCCGATCATATTGAAGATAAGCGACATGACCGCACCACCCACAAATACGGAAACCATTGTTTTCCAACTTGCGATCTTTGTGAAAAGAAGGATAACCGCCCCGATCAGGATCGCCAATACAGATGTTTCACCGATCGAACCCGGAATCAGACCTAAGAACATGTCCCATGTGGAAATCGGATGTCCGAGAACATCGACTGCCTGGAACGAACCGATCAGTTCCTTGCCTGCGATAGCAACCTGTCCCAGCGGAGTCGCGCCAGAGAAGCCGTCTACCACCTGTCCGCCACCGATACCGAACGTATCAGCCGTACGAACAAACACCTGGTCACCGGACATAGCCGCCGGATATGCGAAGAACAAGAATGCACGTGTAACCAACGCTACATTAAATACATTATAACCTGTACCGCCAAATACTTCTTTGGCAAAAACAACTGCAAATGCAGTAGCTACGGCGATCATCCACAACGGAGTGTCAACAGGGACGATCATCGGGATCAAAATACCCGAAACCAGAAAACCTTCCTGGATTTCTTCCTTCTTCACCTGGGCAACAGCAAACTCGATACCCAAACCTACCACATACGAAACAATGATTTTAGGCAATACAGCCAGAAAACCAAAAATAAAAGTCATGAGAAATCCCGGATCAGCTCCTATTGCAAGGTTATGCTGATAACCGACATTGTACATACCAAAAAGCAAAGCGGGCAACAAAGCAATGATGACCACGGTCATCGTACGCTTCGAGTCAATATAGTCATGAATGTGTACGCCTGATTTGGAAGTTGTGCTCGGAACAAACAGGAATGTTTCGAAACCTTCAAAAACAGAACGGAACATCGCCAGCTTTCCGCCTTCCTCAAAGTTAGGCTTAATCTTGTCGAGGTAATTCCTTAACGCTTTCAATGTATTCTAATTTTTAATGTTATTAATTCATTTCCTTGTATAATACATCCAGACCTTGACGAACGATCTTCTGAATTTCGAGTTTGGACGTATCGACGAATTCGCAAAGGGCAAAATCTTCGGGCGCTACTTCATATATACCCAGGTTTTCCATCTTATCGATATCGAATGCGATAATAGCCTTCAACAGGTATTCCGGCATGATATCCATCGGAAACACGCTATCGTATTCGTTGGACATGATCATAGCACGCTTGCCTCCCTTGATACGGGCGTCTATCACATATTCCTTGTTCTTACCCATCAACCAGGCGGGGAATGAATGGCTCACACTGAATTTTCCGAAACCGGGAGTCGCCCAGCCGAAGAAGTCGTGTGTTTCGTCGCCTTCCGGGATAACCGTAATCTGATTGTCATAGGCTCCCAAATAATCGTTTTTTTCTACCTTCGTACCAGTCAACACGTTACCGCTGATAATGCGGATATCTTCGTTACCTCTCATGATCTTTCCGTCAACCAGACTGGCGATCGTACAGCCGGCAATTGCCTTAACGTATCCTCTCTCTGTCGTTTCGGAACCGGTTATCACAACCAGGCGGCTGAAATCGGCGATGCCCTTATTGAACAAACGGCCGATAACGATCACGTCGGCAGGATTTACCGTCCAGACCACTTCACCCTTATTGATAGGTTTAATGTGATTAATCTGTACTCCCACATTGGCCGCAGGATGCGGACCTTCCACTTCTACAGTTTCAACACCTTTCACACTAACGGAAGAACCTTTACGGATGCCGACATACACCTTGCCGTCGGTAAGTTTTGCAAGCGCATCCAATCCCGTCTGAAAATCAACTTCCTGTCCTTTCACGACGAAATCGAAGTTCGGAGCTAACGGTGCGGAATAGAATGCAGAAACAAAGATGTCACGTGGTTCGTCAGCCGGCGAGGCGACGATGTCGTACGGACGTTGTTTGATAAACGGCCACATACCAGCGTGCAGGATTGCCTCCTTCACCTCTTCTCTTTTGAGGGAAGCTACATTTTTCTTACCGAAATCTTCATACTCGATCTGCGCTTCCGGCTTGACAACCACGCTAAGCACTTTGCGCTTCTCTCCTCGATTTACGGCAGTTACTTCGCCACTGACAGGCGAAACAAACTTGATCTCCGGGCGGTTCTTATCGATCATCAATACAGAACCGGCTTTGACTTTTTCTCCTACTTTGGCAACAACTTTGGGTACAATACCGTTATAATAATCGGGAACGATAGCGTAACTATCGCTTTTCCCTCCGTTTAACAGTACGTCCGAAGCTTTGCCCTTCAGATTAATGTCTAAACCCTTTTTAATCTTAATCACATTTGCCATGATACAACTAAAATTGTTTATATGTAATTTTCCCGCAAAAGTAAGCAATTTTTTATGCTTTAAAGCAGGGAATGGAAAATAATTAAAGAAATAATTCCATAATTTTGCACCGACAAAGAAAGAAATATGAAAATGAGAGTGTACAGTTTACTATTTATGATGCTTTTTGCCCTTTCCATCGGGGTAAACGCACAGGTAAAGTTCTTCACCGATGTCAATAGCAAGCAGATAAAAACGCTTCAGGTGAAAGTTGCCGGAGAGTTGATATCCGAACCTTACATAGCGTTGGGAGGAGAAGAGCAAATCGAAATCAATTTCGACGGTTTGGGGAGTGGATACACACGATATGCCTATAACGTGGTGCATTGCAACGCCGACTGGACACAATCGCAGTTGAATCCGATCGAATATATGAATGGTTTCCAAGGAACAACAATCGACGATTTTGCCAATTCCATCGGGACTACGACTCAATATTCGAACTACCGGCTATTGCTTCCGAACGACGATGTCCAGTTTAAAGTTTCCGGCAATTATGCCATCCAGGTCTATAACGAGGATACGCCGGACCAGATCATTTTTACAGCCTGTTTCTCTGTGGTAGAACCGGTTGTCAATATCTCGGCTTCGGTGAGCGGGAACACGGACATCGACACCAACCAGAGCCATCAGCAGGTAAGTTTCAACATCAACAACAAAAATTTTCCGATCACTTATCCGCAAACGGACCTGAAGATATTCGTTTACCAGGACAACCGGCGCGATAATGCCGTAACGGACTTGCAACCTATGAGCATTCTGGAAAACCAAATATCTTACACATATAACCGCAACCTTATTTTCCCTGCTGGGAATGAGTATCGTCGCATGGAGTTCCTAAGCAACAAATATAATGGAATGCACGTCGAAAATATCTCCTTCCACAATCCTTACTATAATGTGGAACTTATGACCGATTACAGACGGGATAAAGGCACTTACCAATATGACCAGGATCAGGACGGCCGTTTCTTCATTCGTTGCAGCGACTGTAACGATCCGGATACGGAAGCGGATTATTATATCGTGCATTTTACGCTTGCATGCGATCCGCTGCCCGATGGGAGTGTATATCTGAACGGTGAGCTATTTAATAATGTATTGGATGAAAAGAGCAAAATGGGCTATAACTTCGAGACGAAGCAATACGAAAAAGCCGTACTTCTCAAACAGGGAAGTTACAATTACCAGTATTTGTTTGTCCCGACCGGTTCCTCTGTCGGTCAGACAGGTCCGATAGAAGGTAATTACTACCAGACACAAAATGAATATAGCATCTATGTTTATTATCGTCCGATGGGTGCTCGCTATGATCGGCTAATTGGTGTCACGACTGTCAGGAACGAGATGCAGGTATTCTAAGCAAGGGTAAATACTCTTTTCCCCATCACATAGGTAGCTTGAATATTCCTTTCATCTCCAGCCGTTTGCAGGCCGAACAGTTTATTTTCCAACGTCCACTTCCCATGGCGTTTCAGATAGTCCATGCGTACCTGCTGGGAAGGTGTGGCGGCATAATCCATAACAATGAAGTCCGCTTTCCGACCTTTCCCGAAACAGCCGATTTCATCATCCAAATGAAGTGCTTTAGCTGCTCCCAACGTACATTTATATAATGACTCGAATACAGACATCGGATATCCGCCAAGTTGCTGCACTTTATACGCCTCTCCCATCGTGCGCAGCATAGAAAAAGAGGTTCCGGCTCCGATATCCGTCGCCAATACGGTTTGCATACCGACACGATTGGCTTGTTGCATATCAAACAGGCCACTTCCCAAAAAGAGGTTGGATGTAGGACAGTGGGCTACAACAGAACCAGCTTCGACCAACCGACGGCATTCCGAATCAGACAGATGAATACAATGTCCGAAGATGGAACGGTCTGTAACCAATCTTGCCCGCTCGTATACTTCCAAGTAATCTTGGCAGTCGGGACACAAGGAAAGCGTGCTGTCGATCTCGTCTTTATTCTCGGAAAGATGCGTCTGTATATAAGTGCCAGGATATTGTTCGTGCAAACGTCCAGCCGCAATCAGTTGTTCCGTCGAACAGGAGATGGCAAAACGGGGCGTGATGACATAGCGGTTCCGCCCTTTTCCATGCCAGGATTCGATCAAGGAACGACTTTCGGATTTCCCCTGTTCCGCCGTATCGGTCAATCCTGCCGGAGCATTCCGGTCCATCAGCACTTTTCCGGTCAGCATACACATATTATATTCCGACGCAACGGAGAAGAGAGCGGTGACGGATGTTGGATGTACCGTTGCATAAGCCATGCAAGCTGTCGTTCCGTTCCGGAATAGTTCCTCTACAAAGAAGTGGGCCATCCTATCCGCATGTTCCGAAGAAACAAACGCCTGTTCTGCTGGAAAGGTATAGTCCTCCAGCCAATCCAGCAACTGCCTTCCGTACATCCCGATTATTTCAGCTTGCGGATAATGGATATGGGAATCTATAAATCCAGGCATCAGGAGTTTACCGGAATAATCAACCAGTTCATAATCGGTATAACGGCCTTTAATATCCTCAAAAGGCCCACAATCGACTATCTCTCCTTCCCGTACGACCAATGCTCCATCGGGAAAATATCGGTAAGCATCTTTTCTATTTAACGGAGAATCGATAAAATCAAAAACTTCTCCCCGGTATAATGTCAGTTCACTCATCTTTTTTCTCTTTTATCGGTTCGACATGCAAGACGATATGGGTTGCAGGCCCAAATTTCAAACGTAACTTACTTTCTATCTCCTTCGTCAGCTCATGCGCACGGCTTACAGTTATTTGTCCATCGACCCGGATATGCACTTCTATTGCAAAATCATTACCGATTCTGCGGGTACATAGATTATGCGGGTTCCTGACCTCCGGCGTTTCATTTATTATAGAGAGAATCTTATCTTCGACCTCAGTCGGTAAAGATTTCTCCAGCAAATCATTAATTGCAGGTATGACCAACAGAAAGGCTACCTTTACAATCAATATGCTGACAATCACGGCTGCTATCGGATCCAGCACACGCCAGTTATCACCTAAGAGGATGGCTCCTCCAATACCCAACGTCGTCCCGATAGAAGAAAAAGCATCCGAACGATGATGCCAGGCATTCGCGATAACAGCCTGGCTATTTTCTTTTTTTCCGACATATAGCGTCAGACGATACAGGGTTTCCTTTATCAAAATAGAGATAATGGCGGCAATAAGTGCGATCTTGCCGGGACTTTCCAACTGTTCGCCTCCAAAATAAAATCCAAATACCTTGTTCGCACCATCCCAGAAAAGGCCGGCTCCTACACACATCAGGACAATCCCGATGATCGTAGTAGCCAAAGTTTCATACTTTCCGTGCCCATAGTCATGGCCTTCGTCTTTCGGTTTGGACGATATATTAATGAAGAGCAAAACAATTACATCCGTCACAAAATCGGATAACGAATGGACGGCGTCCGCGATCATGGCGCTACTGTGCCCTAACACACCTGCTACAAATTTGAAAACCAATAGCAGAAAGTTGGCAAGAGATCCGGTCAAGGTCACAGCCATGATTTTTCTTTTTCTAATATGTTCTTTCATTTCTTTAGGACCTGTTTTTTACGTTTTCAAGCAGAACAAATATAAGGATAAAAACCGTTAGCGGAATTAAAAGCAAATAAAAAGAAATATGTTTCGGATTTTGTACGTATAATTGATATTTAGCCCCCCCCATTTAATCAGCAGACTATCTTTCGATTAAAGATTATTAATATCGCCAGTAAAACTGTAACCAAAAAAACCTTATCTTTGTTGTCCATATCCGAGAAGGAACAACGTTAAATACATGGTAAGATTTATCCGTTATATCATATTAATAGCTCTGTTACAAGCTGTAGCAGGAATTTTTCTATCACACGCTCAGAGTTTTACCTCGGCATCCGGTATTGTCAAAGATTCTATTACCGGTGAACCGCTCCCATTCGTATCCGTCTATTTTGACGGGTCGACTATCGGAGCTATGACAGACGACAATGGAACATTCACCCTTCAAAACAATCAGGGCTATACCAAACTGGCCGCCGCCTCATTGGGATACGATACTAAATTCATCGATCTCAAGCCCGGTAAAAAGAATGACAATTTGGAAGTATTGTTGAAGCCGACTGCTTTCGAGATTTCGGAAGTCGTGGTCAAACCCAAAAGAGAAAAATATACCCGCAAGGATAATCCGGCTGTAGAGCTTATCAAAAAAGTAATTGCACATAAGAACGACAACCGGATCGAGGCAAAGCCGGAATATCAAACGGAAGTATACGAAAAACTAAGTCTGTCGCTGGATAATTTCAATCCGAATCTCGACAAGAACAAATTTCTGAAAAAGTTCAAATTTATCAAAAACTATCTGGACACGTCCGAGTTTAACGGCAAACCGATCCTGACCGTCTCCGTGCGTGAAAACCTATCGGACTTCTACTACCGGAAAAGTCCCAAAGCGGAAAAGACAATTGTCAGAGCCAAGCGCATGCAGGGGATCGATAAAACATTAGATGACGGTGGCGGCATAACCTCCAACCTGGAAGAGATTTTTAAGAGTATCAATATTTTCGATAACAATATTCCTATTCTATTGAATCGGTTCGTCAGCCCATTATCATCGACATTGGCGACCACATATTACCATTACTACATCATGGATACGCTCGATGTGGGAGGAGATAAATGTGTGGATCTGGCTTTCGTTCCGGCAAACAGCGAAAGCTACGGTTTTACGGGACGGCTTTATATCACGCTTGACGGTAATTATGCGGTCAAGAAAGTATTGCTGAACACCCCTGCAAACATCAACCTAAATTGGGTGGATAAACTCCGTATTGAGCAGGAATTCAAGCAGATGTCAGATAGTACCTGGGTGCTCGACCAAGAGAATACTTTCGTCAATTTCTATGTGGTAAAGGGGACGCAACAGCTCTATGCGCACCAGCTAAGGAATTATGACAATTATAATTTCAACGTGCAAAATGCAGATTCCGTTTTCGGGCTCTTAGGGGCATTGCATGTCTTGCCGGAAGCGACGGCACAGCCGGATACGTTCTGGACGCACAACCGCCCTATTCCATTGAAAGAGAAGGAAGATGCGCTAAAAGATTTATTGGGACAACTGCGGAAAGTTCCGGCTTTCAATGCCATTATCAAAACCGCAGAGATCCTGATAACGGGCTATATCCCGACAGCAAATGACAAGAAGGTGACCAAATTCGACTTCGGTCCGATGAATACGACCTTCAGTGCAAACCATCTGGAAGGTTTTCGTATGCGTGTGGGAGGAATGACGACTGCCAACCTCAATCCGTATTGGTTTGCAAGCGGTTATCTGGCTTACGGTACAAATGACCGCAAGATCAAATACAATTTGAAGTTAACACACAGTTTCACTAAAAAAGAATATCACGAAGGTGAAAATCCGGTCAATAATCTGTCGTTCATCCAAGAATATGACGTGTATACCCCAGGCCAAGATTTCCTTTTCACAAGCAAAGATAACATATTCGTTGCCTGGAAAGTAGGTGAACCTGTGACCAAGATGCAGTATATCCGCAAAAGCGTATTGCAATACGAAAAAGAATGGCTGAACGGCCTGACATGGAAGTCCTGGATAATGAATCAGAACAACGAGGCGGCAGGAACGCTTCAATATATTAAACGGGACGAATCCGGGAATTTATACCATATAAAAGATTTTACGACATCCGAAATCGGGACACAGTTACGTTTCGCTCCGGGTGAACGCGCTTATAACGGGCGTTCGGGGAAAGAATCCGTATTCAACCTGTCTAAAGATGCCCCTGTATTCAAGCTCTCCCATCAATTAGGTATTAAAGGCGTGTTAGGCGGTGATTACAATTACAACCATACGGAGATCAGTGCCGAGAAACGTATCTGGCTTTCTTCGTTTGGGCATATCGATGCACAGGTTAAAGCGGGCAAGGTCTGGGACAAGGTACCTTTCCCCCTGTTGATTTTGCCGAATACGAACCAATCCGTCACAATCCAGCCGGAAGCATTCCACATGATGAACGCGTTGGAGTTCGTGACCGACCAATATGTCTCGTTCAATGCTACTTATTATCTGAAGGGGTGGATTCTGAACCGTATTCCGGGCATCAAGTGGTTGCGTCTGCGTGAAGTCCTATCCTTTAATATGATCTATGGTGGACTGACGGACAAAAATAATCCGACCTTGACGCCGGGACTTTTCCTATTACCAGATGGGACGCAGCCATTAGGTAGCACTCCATATATGGAATGCAGCGTCGGTTTGGAAAATATATTCAAGATCCTGCGCATTGATTATTACAGACGCTTAACTTATTTGGATCATCCTGATATTAAGAAGGGAGGTATCCGTATTGCATTAAGATTCACTTTCTAACATGCGGTTTAATTAAGAATGACAGATCTGAACAGTTCACGTTTACACCATGCCCCTAATCCTTGGGCACTGACACCTTTGGTTGTTTTTTTATTGTCTTACCTTGTAGTGTCCATCATCGCAGGCGATTTCTATAAGATGCCTATTACCGTAGCCTTTGTTATCGCCTCAGTTGTTGCCATCGCCATGTCCAAAGGGGGTAAGATCAGCAATCGGATCGAGCAATTCTGCCGGGGGGCAGCCAACAGCAATATCATGCTGATGGTATTGATCTTCATTCTTGCCGGTGCTTTCGCCCAAACAGCCAAAGCGATGGGAGCAGTCGATGCTACCGTGAATCTGGCCATGTCCATCCTACCTGGCAATTTGTTGGCAGCCGGAATATTCCTTGCTGCCTGTTTCATTTCCATTTCTGTCGGGACATCTGTCGGAACAATCGTTGCCTTGGCTCCTGTTGCCGTAGGGATCGCCGACAAAACCGGAATGCCAGATGCCCTGATGCTGGGTGTCGTAGTAAGCGGAGCCATGTTTGGAGACAACCTGTCTTTCATATCGGATACCACTATCGTCGCCACCCGCACACAAGGTTGTAATATGAACGACAAGTTCAAAGTGAATATTCGAATTGCTCTGCCGATCGCCATCCTGACCGGTCTTCTCTATGTACTGATCGGGAGTGGGGTCGGGAGCGGATATGAAACAGGGCCGATCGAATGGATCAAGGTCCTGCCCTACCTAGTTGTCCTGATAACAGCTATCTGCGGTGTGAATGTCATGATGGTCCTAATAGCCGGGATCATTCTTTCCGGTATCGTCGGATTGCTTACAGGCGGATTCGATATCTGGGGATGGAATGCATCAATGGGGTTAGGCATCACAAATATGGGCGAACTTATCATCGTGACTTTATTGGCCGGTGGAATGCTGGAAATGATACGATATAACGGAGGTATCGATTGGATCATCTTGAAACTCACTTCCCGCATTCGTTCCACCAAAGGAGCCGAAGGGAGTATTGCCGCACTAATCAGCTTTGCAAATCTTTGCACCGCAAACAATACCATCGCTTTGATCATGGCAGGCCCAATAGCCAAAGATATTGCCGATCGTTTTAAAATCGATCCGAGACGCAGTGCCAGTCTGCTGGACATTTTTTCCTGCTTCGTACAAGGCATCATCCCTTACGGCGCGCAATTATTGATGGCGGCAGGTTTAGGGCATGTCTCTCCCATCGAGATCATGCAGTATTTATATTATCCTTATTTGTTGGGTGTCGGAGCTTTGCTGGCTATCACATTCAATTATCCCCGTAAATATGCGGGAGACTGTTAAGACAGGAGAAATGGGCGAATGAAGGTTATTTTAATCAGAAACAGTGCATAAAATCTCCTCAAACAAGGCAGATAAACAGCTCCACATCCCCGTCCCGGTTTCACGAAGATCCGGGTCTCCACCTCCTCCACACCCGGATCTCCCATGCCCTTCCACCCGGGTCTGAAGAAACTTTTCAAGTTGTTTTTGGTAAAAATTTTGTATCAGCTTCAGAACATATCTGAAATTTGACAGGATATTGATATACAATGCTTTATTGCTTTTGCCCATGATAGTTATGTAAGCGTCTCCGCGATGCTACCATTGTTCTTCAAACAAGAGTATTTAGCTTTGTCATCAAAAAAAGATGAAAGCAGAAACTCGTTTTCCCCGTACAGT